>NZ_JBVJYM010000012.1:0-74089 GCF_055600495.1 Streptomyces sp. NPDC038213 | reverse complement strand
GAGGGGTATGAAAGGAGCCGCGCACCGCTGCTGCCCGAGGCGCTGCGGCGTGTTCTGCTTGGATTGCCCCCCTCCCCCCCTTCAACAAAAGACCCCCCCCCCCGCGCCCGGGTCAGAAGCGGGGCTCCAGGGGGCCGAGGCCCAGGGTGCGGAGGGTGAGGTCGGCCATCTGGAGGTGGCCCGCCGCATTCGGGTGGGCCGGGTCGTCGAGCCAGGCGATGGGGTCGGCGGCGCCGAAGTGCCCGAGCCAGTGGGCCTCGTGGTCGACCAGCAGCGCGCCGGTCTCGGCGGCGATCTCGCGTACGGCCTGCGCGTACGCGGGGAGTTCGCCGCGGGCCTCGCGGCCCGCGATGCTGACCAGGGCGGGGGTGTGCAGCACCACCTGGGTCCGCTCGTCCGCACGGCTGATGATCTTGCGCATGGCGTCGTGGAACTCGGGCAGTCCGGCGCGGCCCGCGCGTGCGTCGTTGGTGCCGAGCGAGACGGACAGCACGTCGGGGGCGAAGCGTCCGACGAGGTGGTCGTACTCGCCGAGCACGTCGACCGCGCGCCAGCCGGAGACGCCGGTGTTGACGACGATGTCGGTGAGCCGGTCCAGCTGCCAGCGGACCCGCTCGTGCAGGTGCTCCACCCAGCCGCGCGCGCCGTGGGTGTGCAGCACGGCCTGCGTGATGCTGTCGCCGGTGGCCACCCACGTCATGGGCGCTTCCGAAAGCCTGATCATGCGGTCCCTCCCCCCGGGATGCGGCGCCGCCGACCGCCGGCGGCCGCCACGGGCGCCATCATGCCCGGTCGCGGACCGGCCGACACACACCGGGGGCGCGGTCCACGACGGTCGGCATGACCCGGCAGGTACGGGCGGCATGACCCGGCAGGTAATCGCCCCTCCGGCGGCGGGAACGCATGATGGCTCCAACAGCCCGCACCCGCAGGCCCGTTGAAGGGGGAAACCACCATGACCGCGTACGCCATCGGCCACATCCGCCCCGAGACCGTGAACGAGGACGTCCTCCGGTACATCGAGCGCATCCAGGGCACGATGGAGCCCTTCGGGGGCCGCTTCCTCGTCCACGGCAAGGAGGTCGAGGTCCTGGAGGGCCCGTTCCCCGGGACCGTGGTCATGATCGCCTTCCCCGATATGGACCGCGCCCGCGCCTGGTACGCCTCCCCCGCCTACCAGGAGATCCTCCCCCTGCGCACCCGCCACATCCCCGGCGAGGTCCTCCTCGTCGAGGGCGTCCCCGCCGACTACGACGCCGCGGACACGGCCGCCGCCCTGCGCGGGGCGGCGGGGCTCTGACGGGGACGGCGGACTGCTGCTCGCCGGACGGTGGGTTTCAGAAGGATGCCTCGGGCGCGACGGCATAGGTGCGCAGCGGATCCAGGTGGAGTTCGTGCGGGCCCATGCAGTCGGCCGCGAGTGTGCCCACGGCGGCCCCGCACGTGCACGTCGAGTTGGGGCCGCCGGTCCCCAGGGGTCCGCAGCATCCGTGGTGGCCGCCCGGGGAGGCGGTCTGCGCCAGGCCCGGCGCGTCTTCGGGGTGCAGGACGACGGAGTCCCGGGGGCCGGCCGGCACCATGCCGGTCATCTGGGGCGGCATGAGGAGGGGCCGGCTCACCCGCACGGGAGGCGCCCCGGCGCCCGGGGCCGTGAAAGGGGCGCCCCAGGGTTCGGGGTCGACCGCGTAGCAGCCCCGGGGGACCGTCGAGGGCGCGACACCCGTCGTGCCGCGCCGGTTCCCCTCGTGCGCGGGCGCGTCCGGGACGCCCGGGAGCTCCCTCAGGTCCGGGGTGAGTGCGGCACCGCAGCTCGCGCAGTGGAAGACGGTCATGGCGGCAGTTGTACCCCGCCGACGGGCGCGGTCACGACTGCGTTCTCCTGCTGGGGCCCGTCAGCTGAGGCCGGTGCGGACCGGTTCCGATGGGCGGGGGTGGCCAGGACCGCTGCGGGAGCGTCCGTCCCTCGGGGCCCACCAACGTGTGAGGGGTGACGGGGCGGAAGCCGGTTCGCGTGTCGGGCGGGCGGCGGATGCGGGGTTCACGCGGACGGGTGGCGGGATTCGCCCGGGGGGTCGGCGTGCTGCCCTCCGGCGGGGTGCTTCCGGGTCCGGGGCCGTGCCGCGCGGGGATGCGGGCGGGTTGGGAGGGTGTGAGTACCGCGAGCCGTAGTCCGATACTGACCGCCTCCGCCGCCCCCACGGGCCCCGGACCGCACGGACCCCGCGCGCGCCGCGCGTCGCGGGACCGGTGCGGCCGGACCGTGCGGGCCACTGCGGGGACCGACACCGGTGCCGCCGCGCTGCGCGGCTCGGCACCACCCACCGGGTGCGGAGAGGAGCGGACCCGGGAGGTCGGATGACCTTCTGCCTGCTCGTCCTCGTGCCCTGCCTGCTGGCCGTGCTGCTGCTGCCGAAGGAGCGCCGGGCGGTCCGCCGGGCGGGGCGGGCGGTCCGCCGCCCGGTCCACCGGCGTCGGCGCCTGCGGGCCGCAGCGCCTGCGGGTGTGCCTGCGCGCATGCGGGCCGGAGCGCCTGTGCGTGTGCGGGCCGGTGTGGCTGCGCGTACGGCGACGGGATCGGGGGTGATCTGGCACCCCGGGGGTCCGCTGACCCGTCGGCGCCCTGCGCACTGATCCCTTCCGCACACACCGACGGGCCGGGTCCGCCGTGGATCGTCCGGCGGGCCCGGCCCCGGGTGGTGCAGTGCAACGGGTCGCTTCAGGCGTCAGCCCGGGTGCGGTGCGTCGATGATCTTGCCGTCCTTGTCGAGGGTGTGGGTGCGCCAGTACACGTCCCACTTGTCGTCGACCTTCTGCGGCACCTTCCCCTCCGGGTAGCGCGTGTAGCCCGCCGGCGGCTTCTCCCCGTCCTTGACGCACGCGGAGCCCGTGTTGCCCACGTACAGCACCGGGTACTCGCCGTTCGAGCAGACGGCCTCCTCGTACTGGAGGGAGCAGCCCGCGAGCGCCAGCAGCGCCGCCCCGGCGAGGGCCGCGGCCGCGGCGCGGCGGACCCCCGACGAGACGGGGGCGGGGGTGGAGGCGGGGGCGGAGGGGCGGCGGGTCCTGCGGTGCACGGGCATGGCTCTTCCTGTCCGGTTGCCGTTTTCGGTGCGCTGGGTAGATCGCTTGCTGCCCCCACTCTCGCCGCCGATGCGCCGCGGGCCCTGAGTACGCGTACTCATCCCCGGCCGTGCGGATACGCAGGAGGGGTCCCGCGGGCGGGTCAACTCGGCTCCCCCATAGCGCAATCCGGGCGCCGCGTCATCAGGCCCCGGGGCGAGCCCGCATCCCTCCGCGGGTGCAGCGCCCGCGACTCCGGGATGATCCGCGGCCCGGCAGGCAACGCATCCCGCGCGCACGCACTCTTCCGGCCCGACAGCCCAGTCCACGAAAGGGATCTCCGTTGGGTACGAGCCAGAACGACCGGATAGATCAGGCGAACAGCAGCACGCGGGCGAGCCGGGCCCGGCGGGCGACGCTGGCGGTGACCGCGCTCGGGGCGATCGGCGCCGTGCTGGCCCCCGCCGCCCCGGTGCTCGCCGCCGAGGCCCCCCGCGTGGACCTGCGGGCGGACGTGAACCGCGACGGGCGCGTCGACCTCGCCGGGTCCGGGGACACGGCCGGTGAGGACTCCTGGAGCGCGGAGCGCGGCGCGGTGTTCCTGCCGAACATCGACGACGACACGAAGCGCTGCCGGGCCGCCGGGCCGGACGGCCGGCCGCTGCCGGACGCCGAGCTCGCGGCCTGCAACGACGCGGCCGACACCGTGGTGAACGGCGCCGCGGACGCCGCCGACCTGGCGCCGGTGCGCTCGGTGCCGATGCCGGAGGTGTCGGAGTCCGCCACGGGTTCGCTGGGCCTGGTGGCGGGGGGCCGGAAGTCGCGGGTGTTCCTCAAGCGCGGCGACGCCTGGACGCACGTCACCTCCCGGACCCGCCTGACCGCCGCCGAGCTCCGCTCGGGGGTGGAGCTGGGCGTCGAGGCCACCGACGTCATCCGCGACACGAAGGCCTGGGACGGCCGTACGGTCGTCCGCCTCACGGTGGTGGACGGCGGCCGGAGCGCCTCCGACGAGGTCACCCTGCGGGTCGCCCCGCTGCTGACCCACCACCACCTCCAGAAGGCCCAGCAGGTGCTGGTGACCCGGATCCCGGGCACCGACCCGTACGCGCGGCGCCAGCAGGCCTTCGTCAAGGGGCTGTCCGCCGAGGTGAAGGCGGCGGGGATCGGCAAGCCGCTCGTCGCCTTCGAGAAGTACGGGGACATCTGGGCGCAGGACTTCGTCGAGCCGGGGTACGTCAGCATGACCGGGCCCGGCGGGCGCCGCCAGGCGATCCGGGTGATGCTGCGCTCCGCGCAGTCGGACCGGCCGGCGGGGCGCGAGCTGTTCGAGAAGCTGCGCGGCAGCGGGGTCGGCGTGGTGCAGGTGTCCGGGGTCCGCGACTCGGAGGAGTGGACCCTCAACTCCATGGGCAACCTGGAGACCGTCCCGCCCCACGCGAACGGCCGCCGGTCCTTCCCGGCCGGGCGCATCATCATGGGCGAGCGGAAGGACAACGGCTCCAAGCCCGCGCTGGCGATGCGGACCCTGCTGAAGTCCCAGGGCTTCCAGGACCCGCTGCTGCTGGACACCTCGTGGCTGCACGTGGGCCACGTCGACGAGTTCGTGCAGTTCCTGCCGGCGGACACCCCGCGCGGCTGGAAGATCGGGATCGCCGACCCGGCGGCGGGGCTGAAGCTGCTGCGGGACGCGAAGGCGGCGGGCCACGGCCGGACGAAGATGTTCTCGGTGCCGAACCGGCCGGGGTTGCCCGCGCCGAAGGAGACCATCGACCAGGCGCTCGCCTCCCGCTGGCTGGTCGCCGACAACGAGCTGGCCGCCAAGCGGATCAAGGCGAACCTGGCGGTCCTCCAGCGCGAGACCGGCGCCACGGACGCCGAGGTCGTCCGGATCCCGGCGCTGTACACCCGCGGTACGGAGCAGGCCGGGCGGGACACGCGCGTGCCGCGGCTGTCGCGGATGGGCGCCGGGGAGCTTCCGGTGCCGGACGCGGTGCGCGAGTACGGGCAGCAGAAGCGGCTCCAGCGCTCCGGCGAGCCCGCGGCGGCCCCGGGCGGGGTCATGACGAGCGCGTACGTGCCGGGCGCCGTCAACGGCATCCTGCTCGGCCGCGACCGCTACCTCGCGCCCCGGCAGTGGGGCCCGGTCATCGGCGGCAAGGACGTCTTCACCGCCGCCGTGACCAGGGCGTACACGCGCGCGGGCCTGAAGGTCGCGTACATCGACGACTGGGACACGTACCACCTCGGCATGGGCGAGGTGCACTGCGGCACGAACACCCTGCGGGACGCCTCCGGCGCCTGGTGGAAGCGGTAGTTGGGGCGCACGGACGAGGTGTGGGGCGGGCCGCGGGGGCGCATGCGCCTGCGGCCCGCCCCGCCGCGTCGGCTCAGCCCCCGGCATCGGCCCCCGCGCCCGCGCGCAGGGCCTTCGTCAGCATCCCGCCCGTGACGATCAGGCCCACGCCCAGCCACCACACGCCGCTGTCGAAGACGAGCACGGCGATGCCGATGGGGACCAGGAGGCCGACCAGGGGCAGCAGGAGGGAGGCGCGGCCCGGTTCGGGGGTGCCGGCGGCGCGGGCGCGGACGACTCCCGGGTACCAGACCGTGAACCGCAGGGCGGCGACGATGGCGAGGATCTGGATGATCCAACCCGTCCAGATGTTGTGGGGGTTGTGCAGGACGAGGTCGCCGTAGGCGCCCGCGACGGCCGCCGCCAGGAAGGCCAGCCCCCAGACGCCGGTGATCACGTGGTTCGCGCGCAGGAAGCCGGGCGCGTGCCACACCGAGGGGTCGGCCTGCTCGCGGGCGTACTGGAGGGTGAAGGGCATCCGGACCGCCATCGAGCCGAAGGCGATCGCCGTGAGCGCGAGGTTCGAGACCTCGCCCGCGTACGTCTCCAGCCAGCGCAGCGTACCGGGGCTCGCGAGGACGCCGATGACGGCCATCACGGCGAAGAACACCACGTCGGCCAGTTCCAGCAGCTTCCAGGAGCTGCCGCGGTGCAGGACCCGCCCCGCGACGACCAGGGCGAGCGCCGAGACCAGCGCGATGGCCACGGCGATCTCGAACCGCCCCGGGCCCACCAGCAGGGAGAACGCGATCCACGGCGCCATCCCGACCACCGGGTTCTCCAGAAACCCGGAAACCCGCCCGCCGGCCGCACCATACGCCTCGGACCCCACCCTCCCAGCCTGCCCGCGCACCGCGGAACCGGCCAACCGGGCTGCTGTGCCGGCGGGCTCCGCGGCGTAGGGTCGCGGCCATGGAGCGAGCGGAGTTACCGAGCCGGATACCCACCCACACCCTGCGGAGGACCGGGCAGAGCCTCCTCCTGTTCGTGTGCGGGAGCACCTTCGCACTGCTCGGCGTCGGCATGGTGGTGCAGGGCTCCGATCCCGTGAGCACCTCGATGGGGGTAGCCGCTGCCGCCGGGGGCGGCTGGTGCGTCTTCCGCAGTTGCCTCCTGGGAGTGCGCATCGACCACCGGGGGCTCACCGAGCGGGGCTTGGGGCGTTCGGTGAGCGTGCCGTGGTGCGCGATCCAGGCGGTCGAGCCCGGCGCCAGCCCCGGTCCGGCCCCGGCGGCAGGGGCTGCCGTGCTCCTCAAGAGCGGGGAGCGGGTGGGGCTCGGCGCCCTGGCCTCGTACTCCGGCCGGACTGTCGGCGCCGACCCGGCCCTGATCAGGGCCCTGCACTCCGCCCACGCCGCGGAGTGCCCCGCCTGCGCCTGACGGGCCCGGGCGGCTACCCGTCCGCCGGGAGGGGTTTGCGGAAGGTGGGGAAGAGGGGGAGGGCGCCTTTCGGGGGTGGGGAGGGGGCGGGGGGCAGGGTGGGGCAGACGCGGCGGAAGGGGATGCCCGGGGCTGCTCTCGACCATGCGGCGCGGGTGGGGTTCGCGCCGGCGAGGCGGCAGGCGCGGGACACGGGGTCGCGGAGGGTGGCGGCGAGCTGGGCGGTGTTCCAGTGGCGGGTCTCGCCGGGGTAGTTGTACGTGGTCAGCGTGGTGCCGTCGGGGGAGGCGGCGAGGGCGTCCGGGTTGTTGTCCAGGGTGAGGGAGGCCACCCGGTAGGGGGCGGTGCGGTCCCAGAGGTCCCAGACGTACAGCTGGGTGCCGGAGCCGGCGCCCGTCAGGAAGCGGCCGTCCCCGCTGAAGGCGTACGGGTGCTCGCCGCTCCCGGGGAGGGTGGCGAGGAAGCGGGGGCGGGCGGGGTCGGAGACCTCGTAGAGGAGGGCGGTCGTGCCCTCCGAGACCACGAGCGTGCGGCCGTCGGCCGAGAAGGCGCGGGGGGTGGCGTGGAGGTAGTCGCCCTCCTCGGGGGCGGGCAGTTCCGCGAGGCGTCGGGGGGTGCGCGGGTCGGATACGTCGTACAGCTCGTTGTCGACGGCGAGGAGGCCGCGGTCGCCCGGGGCGAAGAGGAGGTCCGGGGCGTACTTCGACTTGACGCGGATGCTGCTGAGGCGGGTGGGGAGGGTGGGGCGGGAGAGGTCCCACAGGATGGTTTCGGATCCGGTGGGCCGGGGTGACGGGGTGGACCCGGTGGGCCGGGGGGATGCGGAGTCGGCGGCGGTTGCCATCACCGTGCCCCGGATGGCCGCCTTCAGGCCGATCAGGACGTGTGGGGTGCCCGTCTTGAGGCGGAACTGCCGTACCGGGCGGGCGGGGTCGGTCACGTTCCACATCGTCACGGTGCCCCGCGGGCCCTCGGCCGCCAGGCGGGTGCCGTCCTGCGAGAACCACAGGTTGCCGTGCTGGAGCCCGCCGTCCGGGTCGAGGCGGACCGTGCCCGCCGGGCGGCCCGCGGCGGCTCCGGTCAGCGGGATCAGGTCCAGGGCGCGGTCGCCGGAGGCGCGGGCGAGCAGGCGGCCGCCGGGGGCCAGCACGAACGGGACGACGATCGGCTCCAGCCACCGGTAGAGCTCCGGGTCGGGCACGGTGAACGGCCGGGCCGAGACGGTGGGGGCGAACCGGTCGGTCAGCGACCAGAAGCGGACCGCGCCGTCGTGGTCGCCGCTGGCGAGCGTGCGGCCGTCCGGGGTGAAGGCGAGGGCCGAGACGGTGGTGGCGTGGCCGCTGAGGACGGCCGACCGCACCGGCCGGTCGCCGGAGAGGTCCCAGACGGTCGCCGAGTGGTCGGTGCTCCCGAGGGCCAGCCGGCGGCCGTCCCGGCTGAAGGCCACCGCCTCCACCGGTCCGCCGTGCCCGCTGATGACGGCCGCGGGGCGCAGCCCGGCGACGCGGGCGGGGCTGCGGCCGGCCGCGCGCGCGACGTCCCACAGGCGGACCTGGGCGTCGCCCGAGGCCACGGCGAGGGTGGCGCCGTCCCGGCTGACGGCCATGGCGCGCGGCTGACCGCCGGTGCCGTGCAGGATGCCGAGGCTGCGCGGGCGGTCGGGGTCGGCGGTGTTCCAGACCTCGACCGTGCCGTCCTGCCAGCCGTGGGCGAGGAAGGCCCCGTCCGGTCCGAAGGCCGTGGCCTGGACGTTGCCGCGGCGCTGCGGGAAGGTGCCGCGGGCGCGGACGGTCCCGCGGGCCGGGTCGACCGACCAGAGGCCCGTCACCTCTGCCGTGGACACGGCCAGCAGCCGCCCGTCGGGGCTGAACCGGGCCTCGTCCACGAACCCCTTCAGCTCCAGGGCCGTCCGGCCCCGCGGCTTCGGGCGGGTGCGGTCGGCGAGCCCGAAGCTGCCGACGGACTGGTCGGTGTCCGCGCCGGTGAGGAGCAGCGAGCGGCCGTCGCCGCCGATCCAGACGGCGGGCCTGCCGAAGACGCTCGACTCCTTCGCCACGACCTCGGCGAGTTCGCGCGGTTCGCCGGGGCGCGTCGCGTCCCACAGGCCGACGATCCCGGTGCCCCTGCCCACGGCGAGGGTGCGGCCGTCCCCGGTGTACTCGAGGGACTCGACCGTGCCCGGCACGTCGAGTGCGCCGGTGTACTGCGTACCGGCCAGCACGTCCGTCAGCGTGGCCCTGGTCTGCGGGTTCGGGCGCTCGCGGTAGGCGGCGACGGCGAGGAGCAGGGCCGTGCGCGGGTCGGTGCCGATGCCGGCGCGGGCGGCGGACTGGAGCTGGCGGTTGCGGGCCTCCTCGCCGTTGGCGCGGGCGTGCGAGCGCTGCTGGAGGGCGATGCCGGCGGCGATGAGGGCCAGGCACAGGACACCGCCGATGATGCCGAGGAGCTGTTTGAGGCGGACCGCCTGGCGGCGCTGGCGTACGGAGGCCTGGTGCAGCCGTGCGGCCTGTTCCTGCTCCCGTGCGCGCACTTCGCTGAGCCTGCGCGCCTGGTCCCGTTCCCGTTCCAGCACCTCGCGCAGCTCGCGCGTACGCCGCCGCTCCTCCTCCAGCTGGCGCCGCTCGCGCTCGCGTTCGGCGCGCTCGAGTTCCGCGCTCGCGGCCGTGAACGCGTGGTCGAGGGGGCGTACGAGCCGGGCGTGCCGCTGCTCGCCCAGCCAGTCGAGGGCGGCCCCCAGCCGCGTACCGCGGTAGCAGTACTCGTTGGAGCGCCCGGCGCGGTCCCAGGCGTCGGCGGCGTCAGCGAGCTGCTGGCGGGTGACCAGACCGGCCCGGTCCTCCTCGATCCAGCGGCTGAGCCGGGGCCAGGCGCGCAGGAGGGCTTCGTGGGAGATCTGGGCGCCGGTCCGGTCCACGGTGATCAGGCGGGCCCGGGCGAGCCGGTCGCGGACCCCGGCGACCGTGCGGCGGTCCGCTTCCGGGCGGTCCGCGAGCAGTTCGTCGAGGCCGATGCGGCGGCGGACGGCCTCCTCCCCGCTGCCGGCGAGGGCGACCATGGTGAGCAGCAGTTCGCGGACGGCCTCGCGGCCCGCGCCGTCGAAGCCCTCGTAGATGTCCTCGGCGGTACGGGCGACGGACTCCCAGATCCCGCCGGTCGCGGCGTACCCGGCGAGGGTGAGGGTCGCGCCGCTGCGCCGCACCCAGGTCTCGCGCAGGGCGTGGGCGAGGAAGGGCAGGGCGGAGCCGTGGTCGCGGCCGCCGCCCTCGCGGGTGTCCTTGAGGAGTACGTCGACGAGCCCGGGCTCCAGGTGGAGGCCCGCGTCGTGTGCGGGGTGCTCGATGGCGGCGCGCAGGGAGCCGGCGTCCATGGGCCAGACGTTGCGCTGGTGCTGGAGGGCGGGGCGGAGTCCGGGGTGTTCGAGGCAGCTGCCGTAGTGGTCGGCGCGCAGGCCGAGGACCACGCGGGGCGGGGCGGCGCTCCCGGCCGCGTCGCCGCTGCTGGCGGCCGCGGGGGCGGCGCTCCCGCCCGCGCGGCACAGGGCCCGGATGAAGCGGGTGCGCTCTTCGGCGTCGCGGCAGGTGGTGAAGACTTCCTCGAACTGGTCCACGACCAGGACGCGGCAGGTCCCGTCCGAGGGCAGCCGGCCCGCGTCCAGGTCCCGTTCGATCTGCTCGCGCGGGGTGCGGGAGGCGCGGGACCACAGGTCGGCGAGGGCGCGCAGGGGGTGCGGGCCGGGGGCCGGGAGCAGGAGCGCGGGCCAGGGGGCGGCGGGGTCGGACTCGTAGCGGCGCTCCAGGCCGGCGAGCAGTCCGGCCCGCAGGAGGGAGGACTTGCCGACTCCGGAGGCGCCGACGAGGAGGAGGGGGGCGCCGGCGGGTGCGGGGCGGGTGAGGTCGGCGAGGAGTCCGGCGACGAGCTCCTCGCGGCCGAAGAAGCGGTCGTGGTCCTCGGCGCGGAAGGGCTCCATGCCGGGGTACGGGCAGGCCGCACCGTCGGCCGGGTGCGGGGGTCCCGGTTCGGCGCGGGGGGCGGCCGGGTCGGGGTAGGCCCGGTTGCGGGCGACGACGAGCTCGCCGGCCCGGTCCTCGCTCTGCCGGTGGGGGTGCGCGGGCCCGTCCCGGAACTGGCGGTAGAGGTGCGCGTAGACCCCGTCGAGGGTCAGCCAGGCCGGTGCGGAGGGGTCGCCGCGGTGCAGCAGGGCGAGGAGCTTGCCGGTGAAGAGGGTGTACTGCTCGCCCTCCGGGGCGAAGGAGACCCCGTAGCCGGAGGCGGAGGTCAGCAGGAAGCTGCCGTCGGGGCGGGCGGTGACGTACGGGTCCCGGAAGGCTCCCCGGGGGGCGGACTGCGCCATTCCGGAGAAGCAGCAGTCGAGGAGGACAGCCACGCGGGCGCTGCTGTTGCTCAGTGTGTCCCTGATGACCTGGTACGGGACCGAACGCGCGATGCCGTGGGCCGAGCTGGCGGCGGTGGCGAGGTAGAGCTGGTCCTGCGGGCCGAGGAGGCCGTGCCCGATGAAGGCGAACAGGACCAGCCCGCGGGCCTCGGCGACGGCCCGCTCGACGGCCTCGATGACGGTGCCCTCGTCGGCGGGGTCGATGAGGAGCCGGATGTGCGCGGGGTCCGTACCGCAGACCTCCTGGAAGGCGCGGGCCAGGTCGCGGGCGGTGGCCTCGACACCGGGCAGGTCCGGCAGCCCGGAGGAGGCGCCGTGGGCACCCGTACCGACGACCACGACGCGTGCGCCGGGGCCAGCGAGGTCGCCGGTACGGCGCGGCCCGCTCACGGCCGGGGGCCGCGGGCCTCGGGGTCGGTGGGGGTGGGGGTGGGGGTAGCAGGAGTGGCGGGGGTGGCTGATTCGGGGGATGCGGGGGTGGTCGGGCCGGGGGCCGCGGGATCGGCCGCTGCGGCGGGTTCCGCGGGGGCTGTCGGGCCGGGGGTGGAATCCGTACCCGGGACGGAGCCGGCGCCGCCGCGCGGGCCGCCGTCCCGCTCTGCGCCCGGGTCGCCGTCCGGCCCGCCGTCCGGGTCCCCGTCCCGGCCGGATCCGCCGCGCCGGGAGCGTTCTTCGAGGTCCGCCGCGATCTGCTGGGCGAGGTCGCCCGTCTCCTGGGCGCTCAGGCCCTTGACCCGGTCCGAGGTGACGGTGATCTCGGTGCCGTCGGGGCGGGTGATGGTCACCGTCTGGCTGCCGCTGCGGTTCTGCACCCAGGTGACCACCGCCGCGGCGAGGACCGTGACGAGGCCGCCGGGCTCCAGCAGCACGGTCGCGAACTCGGTGACCGTTCCCATCGTGCCGGGGGCGGGCACCTGCCCGGCGCCGCGCTGCACGCGTCCGCGCAGCTCCCGCTGGCGGCCCAGCCAGCCCCTGAGGTCGTCCGTGCCGACCCGGCCGTCGTCGTCGCGCGCCGTGATGGCGATCTGCATGGTTCTCCCGCCGCGAGTCGTCCGGGGGGACGAGCGCCAGCGCCCGACTCCCCCAGTGCCCCAACTGCCCAACTGCCCTTCACCTTACTGAAGATCGTCTCTCCGCAACGGTGCCTTTCGGCCGACCACGGCCCGCTTCACACGGGGCGGGGTGCGGTGCGGCGGCGGTAGTGGCGGGCGGCCCGGGCGCGGTTGGCGCAGGACGGCTTGCACCACTCCTGCCGCCCGTGGCTCTTGACGAAGTACCGCACGCAGCGCGGCGCGGTGCAGGCGCGCAGCTGTTCGCGCTCCGGTCCGCTGAGGAACTCGACGGCGGCGCGGGCGAGCGCGGCCAGGAGCCGTGCGCCCGGGTCCTGTTGGGCCGACAGCAGGCGGGTGGCGGGGGCGCCGGCCGGGGGCCAGTCCAGCTGCGGGGCGACCGGCTCGCGGGCGGCGGCCGCGTTGAGGTGGGCCAGGGCCTCTTCGGCAGGCATCAGGCGGGCGGCGTCGGCCGGGCTGGGGGGCGCGGGGCTGACGGCGCGGGCGAACAGGGTCCGTACGGCCCGCCGCAGGGCGGTGATCTCGGCCCTGAGGGCCTCGTCCGCGGTGAGCCCGGCCTCCGGGAGGCAGTGCGCGGGGAGCAGGGGGGCCTGCGCCCGGATCCAGCGGGTCGTGCCGTGTGCCGTGTCGAGGTCGTCGGCGACCCCGCCCTCCCCGTCGTGGCGGATGGTGCTCGCCAGCGCGAGCGCGAGCGGCAGGGGCTGATCTTGCGGCTGCGGCGGCAGCCCGGACTGTTTCGCGGCAGGCGGGTCCCCTGCCCGTGTCGATCCGTTCTCCATCGCTTCTCCTCCCCCGCGGCGGGCGCGCAGTCGTCGACCACTTGATCACAGTCCCGCGGCCAGTCTAGAGTTTCTAACGGCAAACGAAGAATTACCGTTAGAACCATCGGAAGTGGAAGCGGAGGCGGGGCGTCGGCCCGGTCTCGCCGCGGGAGGGGACGGAAGAGGATGACGGTGCTGCTCGCCCAGATCAGCGACCTGCACGTGGACGGGAGCGAGAGGTCCACGGAGCGCGCCGAGCGCGTGATGGACTACCTGCGCGCCCTGCCGCGCCCGGTCGACGCGCTGCTGGTCACGGGGGATATCGCGGACCACGGCGACGAGGCCGAGTACGAGGAGGCGGCGCGGATCCTGGCGGCCCCCTTCCCGGTGCTCACCTGCCCCGGGAACCACGACGCGCGTCCGGCCTACCGCAAGGCCCTGCTCGGCGAGGTGCCGGACTCCGGGCCGGTCAACCGGATCCACCACATCGGCGGGACCGCCGTCCTGATGTGCGACTCCACGATCCCGGGGCGCGACGAGGGCCGGCTCGACGCCGGGACCCTGGCCTGGCTGGACCGCGAGCTCGGCGCGCTCCCGCAGGGCACCCCGGCGCTGATCGCCTTCCACCAGCCGCCGGTCGAACTGCACCACCCGCTGCCCGACGCGGGGATGCTCCAGGAGCCGGAGCGGCTGGCCGGGCTGCTGGCAGCGCACCCGCAGGTAGCGGCCGTGCTGACCGGGCACGCGCACACCGCTGCCGCCTCCACCTTCGCCGGCCGCCCGCTGATCGTCGGGCCGGCCGTCACGTGGACCCTGCGGATGCCGTGGGAGGGCGACCGCCCCGCCGACCGGGAGCAGCCGCCCGGACTCGCCTTCCACGTCCTGGGCGGGGACCGGCGCCTGACCACCCACTACCGCGTCGTGCTCTGACCGGCGCACGGAGCACCGGAGTACCGGAAATCCCGCGCCCTGAGGCCCTGGAGCCCTGGCCATGAACCCGTACGCAGTCCTGGGCTTCCTCGCGGCCCTGCTCCCCCTGGTCGCCACCCCCGGCGCCAGCCTGGCCCTGCTGGTCCACCACGTCGGGGACGGCGGCCGGAGCCGCGCCCTGCCCGTCGTCCTCGGCACGGTCACGGGCCTGTACGTCCACGCCGGCCTCGCCGCGGCCGGGCTGTCGGCCCTGGTGATGCGCTCCGGCCAGGCCTTCACCGCGGTCAAGGCGGCCGGAGCCGTCTACCTCGTCGGCCTGGGCCTGTGGACCTGGCGCTCGGCCGCCCGCCGGGAGCCCGTCCGCACCCGGCGGGGCCGTGCCCGCGGGACCGGGCGGGGGCGGTCCCGATCCGTCTGCACCCAGGCCCTGTTGGGGAACGTCCTCAACCCGAAGGCCGCGTCCGTCTACCTGACCCTGGCCCCCCAGTTCATCGAGGCCGGCCGCCCCTTCCCCGCCCAGGTACTCACCCTGGCGAGCGCCCACGCCCTGCTCATGACCGTCTGGCTGCTCGCCTGGACCGTCCCCGCCCACCGCGCCGCACACGTCCTGCGCAGCCCCCGCGTCCGACGCACCACCACCCGCATCACAGCAGCGGTGTTCGTCGCCCTGGGGGTCCGCACGGCGACGGCGTAGGACGGGGACGCCCTCCGCGCGCCTTCCCGCGGACGCAGGACTGCGCCCGCGCGGGTGCTCGGGCAGCCGCGGGGCGCAGTCGTCTCGGGGGTGGGGCGAACCGGTTCAGTCGGTGGGCTGGCAGATCGTGTAGACCTGCACGCCGGTGTCGCCCGCGGTGACGGGGTTCTTGAGCCAGACCTGCCAGCGGTTCGCGGTGGTGTTGGGGTGGCTGGTGAGCAGGATCGCGTCCGAGGGGGTGGCCGTCTGGTAGAAGCCGCCGCCGATCACGTCGGATCCGGCCGGGCAGACCGGTCCGTCGTAGTTGCGGGAGGTGTTCCGCGGGACGGACTGGACGGCGCCGACGAGGGTGATCGGCTTACGGGTGGGCCCGGGGGCACCGGTGTCGCCCTTGGGGCCCTGGGGGCCAGTGTCGCCCTTGGGACCTGCGGGGCCCGCGGGACCTGCGGGGCCGGTGGCTCCGGCCGGGCCGGTCTGGCCCGTGTCGCCCTTCGGACCTGCGGCTCCGGTGTCGCCCTTGGGGCCCGTGTCGCCCTTCGGACCTGCGGCTCCGGTGTCGCCCTTGGGGCCGGTGGCTCCCGTCGGGCCAGTGGCTCCCGTCGGGCCAGTGGGGCCTGTGGGACCGGTTTCGCCGGTCTGGCCGCGCTCGCCCTGGGGTCCCTGGGGTCCCTGTGCACCTTGGGCGCCCTGGGTTCCCTGCGGGCCAGCCGGGCCGGTCTCGCCGCGGTCGCCCTTCGGGCCGGTGGCGCCTTCGGTGCCCGCCGGGCCGGTCGGGCCCGTGTCCCCGCGGTCGCCCTTGTCGCCCTTCGGTCCCGGGGTTCCGGGGTCGCCCTTGGCGCCCGCGGCGCCCGTGTCACCCTTGGCCCCCTGGGGGCCTGCCGGGCCGCGTTCGCCCGTGTCGCCCTTGGGTCCGGCCGGGCCGCGTTCGCCCGTGTCGCCCTTGGCCCCCGGTACGCCGTCGCGGCCGTCCGCACCCGCGGGGCCCCGGTCGCCCTGGTCTCCCTTGGCTCCCGGGGTGCCGTCACGGCCGTCCGTACCGGCCGGGCCGCGGTCGCCCGTATCGCCCTTGCTGCCCGCGGGTCCGGCGGGGCCCGTCTCGCCCTTCGCACCCTGGGCCCCGTCGCGGCCGTCGGTGCCGGGGGCGCCGTCGCGGCCGTCGGCTCCGGCCGGGCCCGGCGTACCGGGGCTGCCCGGCGCGCCCTGCGGACCGGCGGGGCCGCGCTCGCCCGCGTCGCCCTTGTCGCCCTTCGGGCCCGCTTCACCGCGGTCGCCCTTGGGGCCGGGGGTGCCCGGTTCGCCCTTGGCACCGGCGGGGCCCGGGGCCCCGTCCGAGCCCTGCTCCCCCTTCGGCCCGGCCGGACCGGCCTGCCCGGCCTGGCCCTGCGCGCCGCTGGGGCCGGTGTCGCCCTTCGCCCCGGCGGGGCCGCGCTCCCCCGGGTCGCCCTTGGGTCCGGCGGGGCCGGAGTCCCCGTCGCGGCCGGGCTCGCCCCGGGGGCCGGCGACCCCCTGGTCGCCCTTGGGCCCCTGTGCGCCGGACGGGCCGGGTACGCCGTCACGGCCCGCCTCGCCCCGGGCGCCCGGGTCGCCCTTCGGACCGGAGGGACCGCGGTCGCCTACGTCACCCTTCGCCCCCACGGGCCCCGCGTCACTCTGAGGGCCCACCGGCCCGCGCTCACCCCGGTCGCCCTTGTCCCCCTTGTCACCCTTGTCGCCCCGGTCTCCCTTCTCACCAGCAGCGCCTGTGTCGCCCTTGGCACCCGCCGGGCCCGCCTCGCCGCGGTCACCCTTCGGCCCCTCAACCCCCGGCTCCCCCCGGTCGCCCTTCTCACCGGGAACACCCGCGTCACCCCTGGCACCCGCCGGACCCGGCTCACCGCGGTCGCCCTTCGGCCCCGCAGCTCCCGGCTCGCCCCGGTCGCCCTTCGGCCCCGCGGGGCCGGGCTGGCCGGTGTCGCCCTTCTCGCCCGCCGGGCCTGCGTCACCACGGTCTCCCTTCTCGCCGGGTGCGCCGGGAGCGCCGGGGTCGCCCTTGGCGCCCGCCGGGCCCGGCTCACCGCGGTCGCCCTTCTCCCCCTGCTCGCCCCGCTCACCCCGCTCACCCCTGTCCCCCTTCTCGCCCTTCACCGGGGGCTTGACCGGGCACCACGGGACCGTGTGGTGGTTCTTCACGTACCGGGCCGCAATCCAGCCGTCGCCGTCCGCGAGCCGGTACCAGAGGTCGTTGCCGTCGACCTTCTCGCCGCGCTTCTTGCACTTGAGGCCCACGTGCGCGCCCGCCTTGCGGTGGCCGGTCTTCTTCGCCTGCCGGGTCGGGTCCGCGTGGACGGGCTGGGCGGTCTTCGAGACCACCTGGCCCTCGATGCGGCCGCCGCTCCCGCCGAAGGGGCCAGCGGCCGACTGCGCGGAGGCGGGGAGGACCAGGGCCACGGTGAGGCCGAGGGTGACCGCGCCCGCGGTCACGTGCCGCCGGGTCGCAGCGAGGTCCGCCCAGGAGGCGAAGGACATGGGTGTGGGCCTTTCGGTCGGGCTTGCGCCTGTGCCCGATGATCATCGGCTGGTCATACGGGCCGATGAGCGCACGGCGCGCCCCGATACCCCCGCCCGGCGCAATCCCCCGGGGCCGGCCCCGGCCCGGGACCAGGGCCGGGACCAGGGCCGGCCCGGGTCAGGTGAAGGGGGGGGCGGATCAGGCCAGGGGGCGGCACAGAAGGGCGTCCGGGACTCCGTAGTGCAGCCACTTCCAGGTGTAGGCGACCCCGGCGACGTACTCGTGGTCCCCGCACTGACCCTTGTAGTTGCCGGGGGCCCAGTCGCTGGCGTTCGAGCCGCCGGTGGCGGGCCGGTTGTCGCCGCGGTCGAACCAGAGCACGCGGCCCGTGGTGGGCAGCGCGGAGGCCGCGGGGGCGCACAGGAGGGCGGCCATGGAGTTGCCGTTGACGCTGTAGCCCACGGCGAAGGTGCGGTCGGGGCACTGGAGCTTGTTGTAGCCGCCCGCCCAGTCCCCGCCGGTCACGTACCGCTCGTCGGTGACGGTGGTCCAGGCGCCGCCCGACTTCGCCGGCTGGCCGGCGTCGGTGCACAGGCCCCGGCTGCTGCCGCGGCCGAGGCCGGCGAGGCGCTGGGTGTCGGGGCAGTTGCCCTTGCGGTTGCCCGCCGACCAGTCGGGCCGGGCCAGCATGGCGGCGGAGACGTTGTAGTCGGCGTAGTCGAGGTTGAGCATGTTCCAGCGCGGGGCGGGGGCGACCGTGCCGGTGCGGGCGGGGGCGCCGACGAGCTTGGCCCAGTCGGCGGCGCGCCAGTCGCCCGGGTCCATGACGCCGAGGCGGGTGCCGTCGGCGGCGTAGCTGACCATGGCCCAGGTGTCCTGGGGGCTGCCGTTCGCGCCGGTCCAGCCGACGAGCGGCCAGATGGCGAAGTCGGTGTCGTTGGCGGCCAGGATGTCGGTGAAGCGGCGGAACCAGTCGCGCTCCTTGGCGTTCGTCTCGCCGCGCCCGCCCACGCCGAACTCGCTGATCCACACGGGTGCGGTGAAGTGCTGGCCCGCGCCGGTGACGAAGAGGGCCTGGTCGTGGACGGTCCTGACGAGTTCCTCCGGGCTGAGGTCGCGGTAGCGCGGGTCGCTGGTCTCGCCCGTTCCGGTGGCTCCGGTGTGGCGCGGTCCGGTGTACCCGTAGAAGTGGGCGGCGTAGACCAGTTTGTCGGAGCGGATCAGGGTGTTGGAGAGGGTGGCGACGGGGGTGAGGGTGGGGCGGCCGTGGCTGGTGATGTCGGTGGGGATGCCCTGCCAGTTGATGCCCTCCATGACGATCAGGAGGTCGGGTACGGCCTTCAGCACCTCGTTGCCGGCCTCTTCGAGGGCCTTGTTGAGGTCGTGGTCGTTGCCCCAGCCCCAGTTGGGGTCGTCCCAGACGTCGCGGCGGACCTCGTTGCGCAGGTCGGCGCCGACGACGCGCTTGTTGTGCTGGTAGCGCTTGGCGAGGAGGACCCAGTCGTCGATCCACTGGCGGGTGGACTGGCCGCTGTTCCAGCGCTCGTTCCCGTCCAGTCCGCAGCAGAAGCGGTAGCTGGTGGTGTGGTTGTTGAGGATGACCGCGAAACCGTCCTCGGTGAGCTCCTGCACGACGGCGTCGAGGACCTGGAGCGGGGTCTTGCCGCGCAGCGCCGGATTGGCGGCCACGGCGGAGTCGGGCACGGGGGCGGTGTCGTGCACGAGCGCGTTGGCGAAGGGCAGCCGGATGCTGTTCAGGCCGAGGGCGTGGAAGTCGGCGAGGATCCGGTCGACGGGCTTGCGGTCCAGGCCGAGGGGGATGCGGTTGGCGTTCTGGTCGGCCTGGTGGTTCGCGGGGTCGTTGACGTCTCCGCTGCCCTCCCAGGTGCCCTGGGCACCGGCCCAGTTGCCGGACTTGAGCTTGAAGCGCTTGTTCTCGGCGTCGACCACGTAGCGGCCGCGGGTGGAGAGGGGGGCCGTCCAGGAGGCGGCGAGCTGTTCGGCGGTCTGGGGGGCGGGGAGGGCTGTCGCGGTGGTGGAGGGAGCTGAGGCGGGGGTGGTGGTGGGGGTGGCCGCGGCTCCCGGTACGGCTACGGCGAGGAGCGCTGCGGTGGCGAGCAGGGCCCGCGCGGGTCGGGCTGGTGCTAATCGCATGAGGTGTCCCTCCGGAGAGTGGGGTGAGGGAGTACGGGTGGTGCTGGTGGTGGCGCCTGTGGTGCACGTGGTTGCCTTGGTGCCGTGCTGGTACCGGTGGTGCGGCCCCGGACGGGAGGTCCGGGGAGTCGGGTGGGCTCTCAGCCCGGCTGCGGGAAGAGGGCCTGGACGGCCACGGCTGCCCCGCCCCGCGCCCAGGCCTCCCAGGGGAGGGGGCGCAGCAGCAGCGGGCACCGGGCGGCGGCCCCGAAGGCGTGGGCGGCGTACGCCTCCTGGATGGAGCGGCTGAACAGGTCGTACGCGTCCACGCCCTCGCCGCTGACGACCACCCGCTCCGGGCCGACGAGGTTGACGAGGGCGGCGATGCCGGTGCCGATGGCGCGGCCGGCCCGGGCGAAGGCCGCGGCGGCCGCGGGGCTGCCCGCGCGGGCCATGGCGGCGACCTCCTCGAAGGTGAGGTGCGGGTCCCCGGCGGCCTCGCGGACCGTCGCGACGATCACGTCGGTCGAGCCGACGGCCTCGACGCAGCCGCGGGCCCCGCAGCGGCACGGCGGCCCGGCCGGGTCCGCGCAGAGGTGGCCGACCTCCCCGGCGACCCCGTACGCCCCGCGCAGCAGGCGGCCGTCGAGGACCAGGGCGGAGCCGATGCCGGAGCCGATGGTGACCAGGGCGAAGTAGCCGGTGCCGATGCCCTCGCCGAACCAGTGCTCGGCGACGGCCAGCGCCCTGACGTCGTTCTCCACGGTGACGGCGAGGCCGGTGGCCCCGGCGAGGAGGCGGGCGAGGGGGACGTCGCGCCAGCCGAGCAGCCCGGAGCGGCGCAGGAGCCCGCCGTCGCGGTCCACGTCCCCGTTGACGGCGACCCCGAGGTGGCGGGTGCGGTCCCGGAAGGCCGGTTCGGCGGCGAGCAGTTCCTCGACCAGCCCGCCCGCCAGCCCGGCCACGGCCTCCGGGGTGCAGGCGTCCACCCCGCGGGTGCCGGTGGCGCGGATCCGGGCGCGCAGGTCGCAGACGACGCCGTGGATCCGGTCGGCGCCGATCTTGAGCCCGAGGAAGTACTCGCGGTCGGGGGCGACGGCGAGGGGGTTGACGGGCCGGCCCGCGCCGGGTGCGGTGCGCTCAGGCGGGAGTTCGTACAGGTAGCCGTCGTCGATGAGGGGCCGGGCGGCCTTGGTGACGGCGGTCGGGGAGAGCCCGGTGCGGCGCGCGAGCTCCACCCGGCTGAGGGGGCCCTCGGCGAGGAGCAGGGCGAGGACGGCCGTTTCGGCGGGTGCGCTCACGAGGGGCCGGGTGCCGTCCCCGGGGCGGGGTGGGGCTTCAGGTCGGAACACGGGGTGCAAGGTAGAGGAATTAAACAACTTCTTCCAGTATTGAAGGGGGAGTTGGGGCCCCACCACCCACGTATCGCACCTTTCGTACCGAACTGCCTTGTACTGCAATGGACTTGGATGCCCGAGGGGCGGGCACCGGCCCCGGGGCGGGCGGGCCGGGTGCCCTCCCCGGGGCCGGTGCGGGGTAGGTCGGGACCCGTCAGCGGACCTCAGCCGCCGTCAGTGGCCCTCAGCGGCCGTGAGTTCCGCGCGGACCTCGTGGGCCGCGGCGACGAGGTGTTCGAGGGAGGTGCGGGTCTCGGGCCAGCCGCGGGTCTTCAGGCCGCAGTCGGGGTTGACCCAGAGGCGTTCGGCGGGGATGGCTTCGAGGCCCGTGCGCAGGAGGCGGGCCGCTTCGGCGGCGCTCGGGACGCGGGGGGAGTGGATGTCCCAGACGCCGGGTCCGGCTTCGCGGGGGTAGCCGTGGGCGGCGAGTTCGCGGGCGACCTGCATGTGGGAGCGGGCCGCTTCCAGGCTGATGACGTCGGCGTCGAGGTCGTCGATGGCCTGGACGACGTCCCCGAACTCGGCGTAGCACATGTGGGTGTGGATCTGGGTGTCCGGCCGGACCCCGCTGGTGGTCAGGCGGAACGATTCGGTGGCCCAGGCGAGGTAGTCGGGGTGGTCGGCGGCGCGCAGCGGGAGGGTTTCGCGCAGGGCCGGTTCGTCGACCTGGATGACGGAGGTCCCGGCGGCTTCGAGGTCGCGGACCTCGTCGCGCAGGGCGAGGGCGACCTGCCGGGCGGTTTCGGCCAGGGGCTGGTCGTCGCGGACGAAGGACCAGGCCAGCATGGTGACGGGCCCGGTGAGCATGCCCTTGACCGGCTTCGCGGTCAGGGACTGGGCGTACGAGGTCCAGCGGACGGTCATCGGGTCGGGGCGGGAGATGTCGCCGGCGAGGACGGGCGGGCGGACGTAGCGGGTGCCGTAGGACTGGACCCAGCCGTGCCGGGTGGCGAGGTAGCCGGTGAGCTGTTCGGCGAAGTACTGGACCATGTCGTTGCGTTCGGGTTCGCCGTGGACGAGGACGTCGACGCCGGTCTTCTCCTGGAAGGAGACCACCTCGCGGATCTCGTGGCCGATGCGCTCCTCGTAGCCCGCGGTGTCGAGGCGGCCGGCGCGCAGGTCGGCGCGGGCCGCGCGCAGTTCGGCGGTCTGCGGGAACGATCCGATGGTGGTGGTCGGGAGGAGCGGCAGGGCGAGGTGGGCGCGCTGGGCGGCGGCGCGTTCGGGGTAGGGCTGGGCGCGCCGGGTGTCGGCCGCGGTGACGGCGGCGGTGCGGGCGCGGACGGCCGGGTCGCGGGTGAGGGGGGAGGCGGCGCGGGAGGCGAGGGCGGCCCGGTTGGCGGACAGTTCGCCGGCCACGGTCGCGGGACCTGCGGTCAGCCCCCTGGCGAGGGTGGCGATCTCGGCGGTCTTCTGGCGGGCGAAGGCGAGCCAGCGCAGGATCTGCGGGTCCACGTCCTTCTCGGCGGCGGCGTCGAGGGGGACGTGCAGGAGGGAGCAGGAGGCGGCGACGTCGACGCGGTCGGCGAGGCCGAGGAGGGTGCCGAGGGTGGTCAGGGACTTCTGGTGGTCGTTGATCCAGATGTTGCGGCCGTCGACGACGCCCGCGACCAGGCGCTTGCCGGGCAGGCCGCCCGCCGCCGCGAGGTCGGCGAGGTTGGCGGCGCCGCGGCCGGTGAAGTCGAGGGCGAGGCCTTCGACGGGGGCCTTGGCGAGGACGGGCAGGGCCTCGCCGAGCCGGTCGAAGTAGGAGGCGACGAGCAGTTTCGGACGGTCGGTCAGGGCGCCGAGGTCGCGGTAGGCGCGGGCGGCGGCGTTCAGGTCGGCCGGGGTGCGGTCCTGGACGAGGGCGGGCTCGTCGAGCTGTACCCAGTCGGCGCCCGCGGCGCGCAGGGCGGTGAGCACCTCGGCGTAGACGGGCAGGAGCCGGTCGAGGAGGGTCAGCGGCTGGAAGCCCGGGTCGGCACCGGGGGCGGGCTTGGCCAGCAGGAGGTAGGTGACCGGGCCGACCAGGACCGGGCGGGCCGTGTGGCCCAGGGCGAGGGCCTCGGCGAGTTCCGCGACCTGCTTGGCCGGGTCGGCGGTGAAGACGGTGTCCGGGCCGAGTTCGGGGACGAGGTAGTGGTAGTTGGTGTCGAACCACTTCGTCATCTCCAGCGGCGCCACCTCCTGCGTGCCGCGCGCCATCGCGAAGTACCCGTCGAGGGCGTCGGCGGCGACCGCCTCGCGGTGCCGGGCGGGCACGGCGCCGACCATGACGGTGGTGTCGAGGACGTGGTCGTAGTACGAGAAGTCGCCGGTCGGTACCTCGGTGATGCCGGCGGCGGCCAGCTCCTGCCAGTTCGCGCGGCGCAGACCGGCCGCGGTCCGGCGCAGGTCACCGGCGGTGACCCGGCCCTTCCAGTAGCCCTCGACGGCCTTCTTCAGCTGGCGGTCGGCACCCTGTCGGGGGTAGCCGTAAACGGTGGCGCGGGCTGCCGCGGTTGCGGACTCGGTGGTCACGGAACTCTCCTTCGCGAGCATGTCTCCATGAGCCCGGTGCCGGCCGGGGGCGCGAAGGGTGCAGCAGCAGGGCGGCCGCCCGGTCGCGCACACCACACGGGTACGCGACGGGAGAACCCGCCTGGAGCACGCCGACCCGCCCACGAGGTCACCGGGAAATCCGTACGCGGAACGGTCCGCGTGCGGGCAACGGGCAGGTCTTCGGACTCGCGGGCACGCCGGGCCTCTGTCGAGGCTGGCTCCTACTGGCCGTCGCTTCCCAGGACCGTTGTCCGGTCCCAGTGCGTATGACGGCGGTCGTTCCCACTCACCGCTGCGGGGCAGTCCCGGATTCCCACCGGGTTCCCTCTTGCGACGCATCCCGCCTGGCGGACGGGGCGAACCAGCTGCCCGGCCAGAGTACGCGCCGGCGGTGGAGGCGCAACGGAGTGCCCGGATCGCGGACGCAGCCGGGGGGCTCCGGGGGGCGGGAGTATCTTCGTGCGGGTCGTACGGCCGACCGGGCCGTACGGCCGCCACAGAGCGATCCAGGAGCCAGGAACCACATGACTGATCTGAACCCGCTGCGCGCGAGCCTCGCTTCGGGCGGGCACGCGTTCGCCGACACGCTGGCCTTCGTCTCCGCGCACTACGACTACCGGCCGCAGGCGTTCCGCAACGGGGACGTGGAGAACGCCGCGGGCGAGAACGAGGGCTCCTGCAAGACGCTGGGCCTGGCCGTGCTGGAGGGGCTGAGCGACCAGGAGGCGCTGCAGGCCTTCGGCGAGCACTACCGGAGCGTGCTGGCGACCCCGGAGGGCACCGACCACGCCAACATCCGCAACCTCATCGCCCACGGCCTGGCGGGCGTGGCCTTCGCTGAGCAGCCGCTGACCCGCAAGGGCTGAGCGCACCGGCCGCCCGGGCGCGGTCGGGCGCCGGTACGCCGCCGGGTACGGGCCGCCGCCGATCGGGGTAATCGGCGCGGCGGCCCGCCGGAGACCGGCGCGGGGGCCGGGCCGGGGCGCGGCGGGTGGACTACGGTCCGCGTGCACGGGCCTCCCGGGGCCGGGGGTGCGTGCCGGGGCGCCGGACGGGCTCCGCCGGGTACGGGCGGCCCTGCCGGACGCGGACGGCCGCCGTGGCCGGATCGGGTTCCGGGCGGGCCGCGGGTGCGTCCGCTCTTCTCCTCTGCGGGTGTCCATGACGGCGTTCCTCATCGTGTCGTTCCTGCTGTTCGCGTGGGCCGTGACCGCCGAGCGGTTCGCACGCTGGAGCGTGACGGCCCCGCTGGCGTTCGCCTTCGCGGGCGCGTTCCTGAACAGCGGCGAGGATCCGTGGGTGGCCGAGAACCTGAGCGGGCACGGCTTCCAGCGGGCCGTGGAACTGGTCCTGGCCCTGCTGCTCTTCCTCGACGCGTGCGAGTCCACCGAGTACCACCGGCTGAAGACCACGGTCGGCGAATGGCGCCTGCTCGGCCTCGCCCTGCCGCTCACGGTCGGCGCGGCCACCCTCCTCGGGGCCCTCATGTTCCCGGGGACGGGCTGGTGGCTGCTGCTGGTGACCGCGCTGGTGGTCATGCCGATCGACCTCGCCCCGATCTCGACCCTCCTCGCCGACGAACGCATCCCGCTGCGGGTCCGCGCCGCCCTCAACGTGGAGGGCGGCCTGAACGACGGCCTGATCTCCCCCCTGTTCGTCTTCGCCGTCGCCCACCTCACCGCGGCGGGCGACAGCAGCCTGGGGGCGCTGGTGTGGCGGGTGGTACGGGAGTCCGCGACCGCCGTCCTCGTCGGCTGCGTGCTCGGCCTGGGCGCCGCCTGGCTGGTCCGGCGCGCCCTCAAGGCGGAGTGGGCCACTGCGGAGAGCCTGCGGCTGGCCGCGCTCGCCCTGCCCTTCCTCACGTACGCGGCGGCCGTCCTCGCCCACGGCAACGGCTTCGTCGCGGCCTTCGTCGCGGGGGTCTGCTACGCCCCGGCCGCCCGCGCCCTCGGCCACTCCCACCTGTCCCTCGTGCACCACGTCGGGCAGGTCCTCGGCTTCGCGGTGTGGTTCGTGCTCGGCGGCCTGGCCGTGGACCTGACCTCCGACGGGATCACGGCCGCCCAGGTCGGCTACGCCCTCCTCGCCCTGACCGTGGCCCGCTTCCTGCCCGTCCTGCTCGCCCTGACCGGCACGGTCCTCACCGGCACCGAGCGCGCGGCCGTGGGGTGGCTCGGCTCCCGGGGCGTCACCTCGATCGTCTTCGCCACCCTGGCGGCCGGACAACTACCCGACGAACAGGCCGATTTCGTGGTCACGGCCATGTGCACGACGGTCCTGCTGAGCGTCCTCCTCCACGGGGTCTCGGCCCGCCCGATCGCCCTCGCCTTCGCCCGCCGGGCAGCGGCGCGGGCTCCGGACAGCAGGCGGGCCTGAGGCGGGGACCCGGGCGGGGAGGGGGCGGGGCCGGGGGCCCGGGCGGAGAGGGGTCGGGGCCGGGAGGGGGGCGGCCGCGGCCGGGGCGGGGCTGCCGCCGGGGTTGTCCACAGGGGTGGGGGCCTGTCGGTGGGGCGTGTCAGGATCGGATCATGAACTTCGTCGTGCCGCTCCCGGTGGATCCCAGCCGCTCCGAGTCCTATGCGGACTGGGCCCGTTCGCACGGGGCGGCGGCGGAGTCCGCCGCGCGCGCCGTGCTCGCCGGGGTCCGGGACCGGATCTCGGCGGCGTACCCGAAGGCCGGCCGGGCCCTGGAGCAGCTGGCCGCGCCCGCGCGGGGACTGCCCGCGGCCCATCTGCCCTGGTACTGGGACACGGTGGCGCACCGGTTCTCCTCCTGGGACGCGCGCGCCGCCGGGCGGGCGTACACACGGGCCCGCGCCGCGGAGCGGGAGCACGACCTCCCGGTGGACCCCGCCTGGCGGCGGGGGAACGTGCTGCTCCTGGCCCGCGCCGGCGCCCTGCCGGTCAAGGAGCTGAGCGGACACCAGGCCTGGCTGGCGGCCGAGCTGGATCCGGAGCAGGCGCACGGGGAGTTCGTCCGGGTCCTGGAGGCCTGGGCCCGCTCCGCCGGTGAGCTCCCCGCCGACCTGGCCCGGCGGGTCCGCGCCTCGGCGCGCGCCGCCGGGCTGGACGGGGCGGAGGAGGCGCGGGTGCTGGCGGGCGCGGTCGGCTCCTCGCGCGGCAAGGCCGTACCGGTCACGCTGCTCGACGCCGTCGCCGTCCTCCTGGAGGCGCATCCGCAGGAGGACGCCGTCCTCGCCTGCCTGCTCGACGTGTTCCCCGAATCGAAGAACGACGCCGCCGCGTGGCTGCGCCTGCTGCTGCGCTCGGGCGCGGCGGACGCGGTCGCCGCGGGCCGGATCACGCCGGAGGGCGGGCTCGCCGCCTGGCTCGGCCGGTACACGTGCGCCTACTCGCACCGGCGGGTGGCGTACGGGGGCGTGTCGCGGCAGCCCATGCCGCAGGAGCTGTTCGGGCTGGTCTCGCGGTTCGCGCCGCGGCTGCGCGCCGCCGGGGAGCCGGTCGTCCTGCACGAGGACCGGTGGCGCTGGCCCGGGCTGGACGCCGATCTGCTCGACCTGTGCCTCGCCGAGGGCTTCGGCGTCGTCGATCCGGGCGAGGGCATCCGGCTGAACTTCTGGGGCGACCGCTCGCGCCGCGATCTGAAGGCCCTCGCCGCAGACCCGGTGTTCGGGCCCCGCCTGGAGGGCACGGTGCACGCGGGCCTGCGCGGCGGGGGTACGGCCATCACACGCCTCCCGGAGAACCCGGGCATCGCCGCCGAGGTGCACACGCGCGTCGAAAGCCTGCTCGCGGCGCTGGCGGGCGGCGGGCTGGCGGCCGCCGACGAGGCGATGAAGGAGCTGGCCGGGCTGCTGGACCGGCCCACGGCCACCGCCCTGGACGGCATCGGGGAGGCCCTCGCCGCGCTCGACGGGACCGGCCCGCTGGCCCGGGCCCTGCGCGCGGGCCTGCCCGAGGAGCTGGGCTGGCCGGCCCTGGAGGAGGCCCTGGCCGTGCTGGCGCCCGAGGAGGTCTCGGGGGTGACGTGCACCTGGCCGGTGCTGACGGTGTACGGGCGCACGAAGGCCGTGGCCGTCGCGCCGGGCTCCGTGCGCGGGGTGTACGGGTTCGCCCTGCCCGAGGACGCCGTGCGGCACGTCGTGCACTACGCGGGCGGGCAGTTCCTGGTCAGCTGGACCGCCGACCCCAAGAGCTCCTTCTGCGACCTGGCCTTCTGGTCCGGCAGCCCCGGGGAGGTCTTCAGCCCCGAGCGGAGCTTCGGCCTGCGCCCGTACGCGAGCAGCATCCAGGGCGGGCTGGGCTACCAGTTCGAGACCCCGGACGGGAGCGGGCGGCACGACGGGGAGCGGGTGCTGCGCCCCGGCGGCCGCGAGGGCGTCGACCACCACGACTTCCAGATGGGCGACGGCAGCCGCGTGTGGAGCTCCAAGGTCTTCGGCGGGCTGAAGGGCTGGGCCGAGGTGGACCCGGGGACGGGCGTGCGCGCGGCCGGGCACACCCTGCCCGCCTTCCACGCGGCCGCCGAACCGCCGCCCGGCACGGACTGGTTCGGGGACCAGCAGACCCTCGCCGCGCTCCCCGCGGACGCGCCCGCGTCCCCCCTGGGGCAGGACGGGGCGCTCACCGGCTTCCGCGTGTTCCACCGCACTCCGTACGCGGGCCCCTCTCCCACCGAGTTCCTCCTCGAGGGCGTCGACGGGCGGCGCGCCCGCTACCGCTCGCGGCGCCCGGGCCGCCGCCCCTGGGGCGTGCTGCGCCTGCCGGAGGGCGGCGAGGACGCCGTGCTGGCGGGCGAGACGACCATCCGCTGCCACGCCGCGGAGGACAACTCCCTGCTGTGGGAGGCGCACGGGTTCCCCGGCCCGGACCACACCCGGCGCGGCCGCCCGGCGGGGCACGGCGTGGGCCCGTACCCGCCGCCCGCGTTCTGGCACTTCCTCGCCCCGCGGGACGCGGACTCCTCGGCGGCGCTGCGCGCGGTCGGCGCGGACACCGTGCGCGCGCTGCTGGACGCGGCCGTCGAGCACGGCGGTGCGCGGGGCGACGCGGACGGGACCGGTGGGGACCGTGCCGACGGGGGAAGGGCCGACGAGGGCACGGCCGACGGAAGCGGCGGCCCCGCGAACCGCATCGGCCGGGAAGGCGTCGACCGGGACCGGGAGGCGCTTCGCGAGCGGGTCGCCGGGCTGCTGCCGGGGGTGTCCGAACCGCGCGTGCGCGACGGCGTCGTGCGGGCCGCGCTGCTCGCCGCGCAGGTGCTGCGCCGCCGCCAGGAGCTGTCGCGCCGGGTCGCCGTCATGCGCGCCGGCCCGGTGGTCGCGCTGCCCTCCCCCGTCCCGGACACCGCGCTCACCCCCGCGCTGGCCGGACTGCTCCCGCGGCAGCGCGCCCACGGTGCGTACGTGCCGGGGGCGCATCCGGCGACGCTGACCGCCGTCGCGGCGGAGGGGCGGCACCTGCGCGGGGAGATCGACGACGAGACCCGGCGGCTGGCCCTGCCGGCGGACCCGGCGCCCTGGGCGGCGCTGGTCGGCTCCATCGACGCGGTGGCGTGGCGGGCCGCGGCGGGCACCACCTCCGGGGAGGACCGCGCGGCCCTGGCGGCCCTGCTGGAGACCTGGGCGGGGCAGCCGTTCGCCGTGCGCGGCAGCACGTGGCAGACCGGTTCCGAAGGGCGTGTGCCCTGCGTGCGGCGACCGGCATCGGAACCGGATGGTCCGGTCCGTACCGTCCGCAGGGACGATGCGGCGCGGCTGCCGCGGCTGCTGGAGCTGGTGGCCCGGCGCGGGCCGCTGCCCCTGCCGCCGGCCGGGGCGGTGAAGGCCTTCGCGCGGCGTACGGGCGTACGGCGGGCGATCGCCACGCTGGTGCTCGG
This sequence comes from Streptomyces sp. NPDC038213, assembly GCF_055600495.1. Lineage (NCBI taxonomy): Bacteria > Bacillati > Actinomycetota > Actinomycetes > Kitasatosporales > Streptomycetaceae > Streptomyces > Streptomyces sp. NPDC038213. Next base: position 45,065 of record NZ_JBVJYM010000012.1, on the reverse strand, counting down.
CGGCTTCCCGCAGCGCGAGGGCCAGGATGCGCACCTGAAGGCGCTGCGGGCCGCCCCGTACAAGGCGGACCGGACGATGGCGCGGGAGTACGACGGGCTGTGCCACCGCCTCGGGGACTCCGGCCGCCGCGCGGTGCTCGCCGCGGGCGTCCCGGAGGACCCGGCGGACCTGTGGGAGCCCGGCGGGGCGACCGCGGCCGCGGAGCGGATGGCGGAGGTCTGGACCGGGCTGCTCGGCGCCGCGGAGTACGTGGACGAGGAGCTCGCCGCCGCCCTGGAGGCCGATCTGGGGCTGGCCGCCGACTGGGCCCGCGTCCTGACCGGCGACCCGCAGGACGCGGACCGGTACGTGCCGCAGGCCGGCGGGGTCCTGGTCGGCACCCCGGGCGGCGGGGTCGCCCTCCACCCGGTCGGGGAGGACGGCACTCCGGGCCGCCAGGTCTTCGCGCACCACCCGGTGTACGCGGCGGCGGCCTCGGTGGTGTCGTGGGCGCTGACCGAGCTCCCCGCCGGGCATCCGGCCGCGGCCGGCGCCGCCGCGGTGCACGCGGCGCTGCGGGACCGGATGGACGACCCGCGGACCCTGGTCCCGGTCGGCTGGTACCCGGCCCTGGGCGCGGCCGTGGCCGGGGACCCGGCCTTCCGCCCGTACGCGGGCGCGGTGCTGCCCTGCCCGCGGCCGCTGTACCGCGAGGACACGGTGGTCTCGACGGTGCACGACGACGGGCTGTTCGTGGTGACGGTGCCGGGCCGCGACGTGTTCGTGCGGCCGGCGGCCCTCGCCGAGCCCGCCATGGCCCAGCGGGCCGAGCAGCTGTGCGCGGCGCTGGACCTGCCCGGCCTGCTGGCCGCGGTGCGGCGCGTGCAGGCGGTCCGCGGCGAGGGGCTCGTCCGGATGCTGGCCCGGGCCTCGGCCTCCCCGGTCCCGCCGGGCGGCTACGAGCTGAACCCGGCCCTCAGCGTCCCGGACCTGGTCGCGGAGGCCGCCGCCGCCCTCGGCACGGGCCCCGACGCCGCCGCCCTGTACCTCCAGCTCCTGTCCCTGGCCCGCCCCACGGACCGCAACGTCCGCCGCTGGAACGGCTGGACCCCGGCCCGGCACAAGGCGGCCCAGGCGGAGCTGGAAGCGGCGGGCGCCGTCGAAGCGGGCCGCCGCCCCCGCGCGGGCCGCACGGCCTTCGTCCCCGGCCCCTGGACCGAGCTGAAGGCCCCCCACCTCCCCCTGGAAACCCGCAAGCTCACCCCCCACACCACCACCCTCACCCGCACCGACCCGTCCCTCCCCTTCCTCCGCCTCCTCCCCCCGGTCCCCGCCCACGAACTCTTCACGGAGGCGTGGCGGGCATCGCGCTGAGGGGGTGCGGCAGGCGGGAAGCAGAGCCACGGGAAGCGCCGCGGTCAGTGCGCACCGCCATGCTCAGCGACGGTCTGTAGCGCGGGGATGCCCCGTACCCGCGAAGGTGATCCAGCAGGTGTCGCGAGCAGTGTCGAGGAGGTACCAGATGCGGCCGGCTCCGGTCACCTCGATCTGCCATTGCTCGCAGGTGCGCCCGCGATGGGTTCCGTGCGCCAGAGCGCCCTTGAGGCGGTGGTGTCGAGACGTCTCCACAGCGGGCCTCGGGTCGGTGCGCATGGTGGTCCAAGCACGGTAGGTGTTCTCCCGCACCTGCTGCGCGAGGCTGTCCCACCCCTTGGCTGCGGCCGCGTCCGCGAAACGGACCTCCCAATGACCTTCGGGAGCAGGTGGTGCAGCGCGGTCGCCGCGGCCCGCGGTCATGCGAGGGTCCGGGGGTCGGGTACCTGTCCGTAGTCCTCGCCGTGGTCATGCGTCAGGGCGGCCAGCAGATCCGGGTCGGAGTAGACCTCGGCCGTGTGCTGCCAGGCGATGAGCAGCTGGGCCACGGAGGCACTGTTGCCGAAGGAGTCGGCGGCCCTCATGGTGTCGACGAGTTCGACGGCGAAGGCGTGGAGGTCCGGCTCGGGCAGGAACCGGACCCACGGGAAGGCGTCCGGCAGTATGCCGAGGAGCAGTTCGGTGCTGCCGGGCTCACGGCGCGCCATCGCGGCCAGCATCCGGGTGGCCGCCGAGACGACGGTCTGGTCCTGCTCGGCACGCGCCGCAGTGGTGAGGACCAGGTCCTCGCCGTCCCTGCGGTGCAGGAGCAGTCGTGGCGACTCCTTCAGGCGCGCCAGCGTCTGCTTGTTCTTGTTCACCAGCTCGGAGAAGTTCACGGCTGCATGCTCGGTACCTGCCATGAGTTTGAAACTACTTCGAAAGTGGCGGTTACGCCATCACCCCCAAGGAGGGTGCACTCGTGCGGGCGGCCGCCCGGTGGTGGGCGGGCGGCCGGGAGGGGGGTGGGGGTGGGTCAGGAGGGTTCTACCGGGAGCCAGAGTTCGCAGGTGGCCGTGGTGAAGTCCGGGGTGCGGTCGAGGACGGCGACTATCGAGGGGCCCGGGCGCAGGCGCCACGGGTTCGAGGGGAACCAGTCCGTGGCGGTGGCCGCCCAGGTGGTCTGGAGGGTCTGCGGGTGGGGGCCGCTGGTGCGGAAGACCGCCCACGTGCCCTCAGGGACCTCGATGGCGTCGAGGTCGGCCGGGGCGGGCGCACCGGGGTCCACGGCCACGCCGTGGAGGTACGTCAGCTCGCTGCCCTCCGCAGCGTCGGGGTCGAGGTCGTCGCTGACCTGGAGCAGGCCCGCGGGCGCGGCGCCCCCGGGTGCGGCGGCGGCGCCGAGGTCCTTGAGGCGCTGGTGCTCCCCGGGCGGCAGGGCGGCGATGTGCTGCTGGATGTGCGGGTTGACTCCTTCGTGGACGAGCGGGACGCGGGCGGCGTGGCCGACCAGGCGGAACGCGGGCCGGTTGACGAGTCGGGTGTCCATGGGGGTGCTCCCTTCGACGGTCAGGCGGAACCTGAGCCGGGTCTGTGTGCGCAAGGGGCCCCCGTCGCGGCGCACGTCACCGGGTCCGGCCCCGTGGACCGCCCGGAACGCCCTGCCGAACGCCTCCGTGGACCCGTACCCGTGCCGGACCGCGATGCCGAGCAGGTCCCGCTCGCCGCGGACCACCTCGGCGGCGGCGACGGTCATCCGCCGTCGCCGCACGTACTCCGAGAGCGGCATGCCCGCGAGGGACGAGAACATCCGCCGCAGGTGGTACCCGGTGGTGCCGAGCGCGGTTGCCAGGGCGGTGACGTCGGGTTCCCCGGCGAGGTCCTCCTCGACGAGGTCGACCAGCCGGTTGAGTGCCGAGATCATGGGGCCGCCTCCTTTCGGCTCCCACCCTGGCAGGGGAGGCCCGGGCCCCGCCCGATCGCCGCGGACCGGTCCGGTCGGATCGGTCGGACCGGACCGGACCGGACCGGGTGCCGCGGCAAGGGGCGGGGCAGGGGGGGCGGGGCGGTCAGAGGCCGCTGGTGAAGAGGAGCTTGTCGGGGCCGTTGTCGCTGAGGTTCTGGACCACGTCCTCGGTGGCCTCGTTGCGCAGGAAGTTCGCGACCTCGGCCGGGCGGGCGTTGGGGTGGGCGGCCTTGTAGAGGGCGGCCGTGCCGGCGACGTGCGGGGCGGCCATGGAGGTGCCGTCCAGGGCGATCGTGCCGCCGCCCAGGCGGGCGGAGATGATGTCCTGGCCGGGGGCGTAGAGGTCGAGCAGCGTGCCCCAGTTGGAGAAGTCGGTCTCCTGGTCGAAGCGGTTGGTCGCGCCGACGGTCACGGCGTTGGGGGTGGAGGCGGGCGAGACGAGGCGGGCGTCCCGGTTCTCGTTGCCCGCCGCGACCACCGGCAGCACCCCGCGGTCGTACAGCGCGGCGGTGGCGGTGTTCACCGGCTCGAAGCGGTCGCCGCCTACGGAGGCGTTCAGGACGGCGGGCTGGCGGGCGTTGGCGGCCACCCAGTCCAGGCCCGCGATGATCCCGGCCCAGGAGCCCCGGTTGTCGCAGCCGAGCACGCGGACGCTGACGAGGCTCACCTTGTGCGCCACGCCGGTGTTCGTCCCGCCGACCGTGCCCGCGACGTGCGTCCCGTGGCCGTGGCAGTCCTGGCCGTTCCGGCCGTCGCCGATGGCGTCGAAGCCGAAGGTGGCGCGGCCGCCGAACTCGGGGTGCGCGTAGTCGATCCCGCTGTCGAGGATGTACGCCGTCACGCCCTGCCCGCTGGTGTTCGGGCTGAAGGCGTTGTCGAGCGGCAGCAGCCGCTGGTCGATCCGGTCCAGCCCCCAGGAGGCGGCGGGCGCCTTGGTCGCGATCCCGCTCGCGGGCGCCGGCGGGCCGGTGACCTGCGCGTCCTGGGTCACGGACAGCACCCCGTGGGCGTGGCGAACGGCCTTGAGCTGCTTCTCGGTGAGGGTGGCGGCGAAGCCGTTGAGCGTGGCCCCGTACGTGAACTTCGGCTTGACGTCCGCGGAGCGGGCGACGCGGCCGGGGTCGGCGGAGTCGGCGAGCGTGACGATGTAGCTGCCGGGGATGGCGTTCGCCGAGGTGTGCAGCGGGGCGGGCGGCGGCTCGGGGGTGTCGGCGGCAGCCGTGCCGGCGGCGACCGGGGTGACCGTGAGGAGGGTGGCTGCGGCAAGACGGGCGAGCAGGTGCACGGAAAGGCTCCTGGGGAGGGAGGGTCGGGTGGTGCGGAGCAGGCCGCCGGCGCGGGACGGAACCCGACGCGTACGGCCCTCCCTTGCATCGGGCGCCCCGGCGGCCCTGCTTGAACCGCGGCCCCCGCCCGGCGGATCGGCCCGCGGGCCCGCCGGTGCGGCGGGCGCGGCGGACCGCGGAAAGGATTCGCCTCCCGGGCGGCGGGGCCTGCGCCGCGTCCCGTACGGCCGGACGGGGCGGCCCGATTCCACCCGTATGGTCTGCCGCCGTCTCAGGGGGCGCGCGGCGGGCGGGGCGGGCGTGCTCCCGCCTCACCCCCGTACGTCGTTGACGGGCCGTGCGGCACGTGGTGGCCTCCCCCCATGCCCCACGACACACCGGCCCCGGCCGCCCCCGCCGCCTCCCCCTTCTCTGCTGCCGCCGCTGCACTGGTGTGCGCAGCCGCCGCGTTCTCCCTGTGTGCGGCCGCCGGCCCGGCCGGGGCAGCAGCCGCACCGGCGCAGCCGCCCCCGGCGTCCGCGGCCGGTTCGGCCCTGGACTCGGCCCGCTCAGCCACCGACCGGCCGGACAGCCCCGCGTACATCGTCACCGTGCACCGGGACCTCGACCCGGCCGCCGTGGCCGCCCGCGTGGGCGCCACCCCGGAGCACGTCTTCCACACCGTCCTGCACGGCTTCTCCGCCCGCCTCACCCCCGCCCAGGTCGCGGCCCTGCGGTCGATGCCGGGCGTGGAGTCCGTACAGGAGGACGGGGGCGCCACGGCCTTCGGACCCGCGACGGCGTCCGGGCCCGCTGCCGGGGGAGCGGGGTGAGGGCGCGGGCCCGGCCGCGGGGCTGCTGAGGGCGGTACGGCGGCTGCCGGTCAGGCGGGGTTCGGCTTGCCGGGGTTCGGCCGGGGGTGCGGTCGGGGGGAGGTCCGGGCGGTCAGGAGGAGGGTGAGGCCGCAGGCGGCGACCACGAGCGAGCCCGGTCTGGCGGCAGCGGCCAGCCCGGCGGGGGCGGCGTCCGCCAGGAGGCCGCCGGCCAGGGCCGCACCGAGGGCGGCGCCCACCTGGCGGGCCGTGGAGGTGATGGCGCCCGCGACCCCGGCGCGGGACGGCGGCAGGCCGCCACGCGGATGCAGGCACGGACGAGGAGCTCGCGGAGCTCCTCGCCGGCATCGGCCCCCGCCTGCGCGAGCTGCGGCGCGGGCGCGGGCTGACGCTGGAGGCGGTGGCCGCGGACACCGGCATCTCCGTGAGCAAGCTGTCCCGTCTGCAATCGGGCCTGCGCCGCCCCGCCCTCGAACTGCTCATCCCCCTCGCCCGCCTCCACCGCGTCGCCCTGGACCAGCTCGTGGCCGCTCCGGCCACCGGCGATCCGCGGGTCCACCTCGCCCCCCGCCGCGGGAGCGCGGGAGCGTGGTCGTCCCGCTCACGCAGTACCCGGACCGGTTGCTTCAAGCAGGTGCTGGCGCACCGGGAACCGCGGCTGGTCACCCCTGCCGGGTACGAGTGGCTGTACGTGCTCGCCGGTGAGCTCCGGCTGATCCTGGGCGAGCGGGAGAGCGTCCTGCGGCCGGGCGGGGTGGCGGAGTTCGACACGGCCGAGCCCCACTGGTCCGGTCCGGCGGGACCGGGGGCGGTGGAGATCCTGCACCTCTTCGGCCCGCACGGCGAGCAGCCGGTCGTACGTACCGGTCGGCCGCCGGGTCCCTGACCTTCCGACGGACGAACGGACGGGAGGACGAACGGGCTGACGGGCTGACGGCGCTGCGGAAAGGCGAAGGGCCCGCCGCGCGGGGGCGGGCGGCGGACCCTTCAGTGGCCGGCACAGGGGAGAGCGGGTGGGGGCGCCGGCCGGCCCCCTCTTGGTGGTGTGATCACGCTACGCCGGGCCTGGCCGGAAGAACACCCCCTGGGATGGCTTGTTTTAGATGTTCTTCTGGTCGAGGGCGGCCGGACGGCGCCGCCACCCGGCCACGCCGCGGATTCCGCGGCGGTGCGTATGGATTTCACGGCGCGCCCTGCGGGTCGGTGCTGCGCGGGCGGTCGTCCTCCACCGTGAGGACGAGGTCGGCGGCGATCTCCACACCGACCCACCCGTGCCTGCCGTCGGCGTGGTGCAGGGCGTCCCGCACGACCCGCTGGAGCACCTCGGTGGGGAGGGCGGGGTGGTCGCGGCCGACCCCGAAGTAGCGGTCCGGGCAGGCCCGTACGTGCGCTTCGGATGCGGAGGGTTCGAGGGGGACGGCGGCTTCCGGGCCCCCGCCGTCCGTGCCGCCGTCCATGTGCGCCCTCCCCCAGCCGGTCGCTGCGGGTTTTGCCCGGGGCGGTGGTCGACCTATGTTGCCGGTACGACTACGTGTGCGGCGCGACGGGGGAACGGGTTGTGATCGAACGGGTGCTGGCGCTCTACCCCGGCCGCTACCGGCGGGAGTTCGGCGAGGAGATCCGGCAGGGGTACGAGGAGGCGACGGCGGGGGCGCCGCTGGCCGAGCGGGTGCGGGAGGGGGCCGATATCGCCGCCCACGCGGTGCGGGTCCGGTTGGGGCTGACCTCCGCCTCGCGGGGCGGGCGGACCGCGGCCGCCGCGGCACCGCTCGCGCTGGGCGCCGCGGCGGCCGTGTGCGGGCTGTACGCGACGCGCTGGTGGGTGGGATGGGCCTCGTCCCCCGGGCCGTGGCCGCTGGAGGCGGACGCCTGGGCGGGGCTGCTGCTGTGCGCGCTCCTGGTGTGCTGCGCCGCGGTCGCAGCGCTGTCGGGGTGGTGGCGGTGGGGCGCGCGGGCCGCGGCGGCGGGGCTGGTGGGGTACGGGGTGTCCGCCGCGGCCAGCGGACCGGCCTTCGCGGACCCGGTGGTCACCCCCGCGGCCTGCCTGCTGACGGCCCTGGTCGTCCTCGCCTGCCCGCCGGACCTGAGGCCGGCCCGCGGGTCCCGGACCGCGGCCGCGGCGCGGATCATGGCGGCGGCGCTGTGGCTGCCGCTGACGGCCGTGTACACGCACTCCCTGCCCGCCGTCACCACCGACTACGGCCTCTGGCCCGCCTGCGTCACCGCCCTGACGGCCGCCGTCCTCGCCCTGCGTCAGCGGGACTCCGGCGCACCCGGGTTGGCGGCTCTGGCCCTGGCCTGCCCGCTGCCGCTCGCCCATGCCGCCGCGGTCGCGGGCCGGCCCGCCGTCGCGGCCGCGGCCTTCGCCCTGGCCCTCCCCGCCGCGGCAGCGGCCCGGATGCTGTCCGTCCGGCTCCGGGCGGGGCGCGGCTGACACGGGCGCGGCGGGGCGGGGGTTCGGGGGCTGCGGGGGTCCGGGTGCTGCGGCCGGGGTGCGGTCCGGTACGACGTACCCGTACCCGTGCACGGACAGACCGGCGGCATCATCGACTTCCGATAGTCAGGTGACCGGCATATGCTGTGCTGCGACGCACGCCCCACGAAGTACAGCGCCCGGTCGCCTGAGCGAGAAGCGAGCCCCAGCGAGCCATGCCGTTCACCCTGTCCCACCCCGCCGCGGTCCTCCCCCTGATGCGCCGGCCGTTCAACGCGGCCGCCCTCACCGCCGGCGCGCTCGCGCCCGACCTGCCGTACTTCGCGGGCAGCGCCCTCCCCCTGACGGTCACGGCGCAGTCCTGGTACGAGCCGTTCCTGAACGCGACGACCTCCCACTCCCCCCTCGGTGTCCTCACCGTCGACCTGCCGTACGGACTCGCCCTGTTCGCCTTGTGGTGCGCGGCCCGCCGGCCGCTGGCGGCGGCCTTCCCGGGGGTGTCCGCACCGGACGGGCGGGACGGTGCGGGCGCGCAGGGCCGTACGGGGACGCGGGCGGTCCGGGTCTGGTGGGTGCTCGTCTCGCTGGTGCTCGGGGCGGCGACCCATCTCGTATGGGACTCCTTCACGCACGGGGACGGGTACGTCGTCTCGCAGGTGTCCTGGCTCGGCGCCACGGCGGTGGGCAGCCTGACCTGGGCCCGGGTGCTCCAGCACCTGAGCACGGCGGCCGGGCTGGCGGCCCTCGCCGTCCACTTCTGGCGGCGCCGCGGCGGCTCTGCGCGGACGCGGCGGACGGCACGGACGGCACACACGGCCCCGGCCGGCGGCACCCGGCTGCGGCGTACGGCGCTGGGCTGCGGTGCGCTCCTCGTCGCGGCCGGCGGTACGGCCAACGCCCTGCGCTGGTACGGCGCCGCCGAGGGGCTGTCCGGCGGGCAGGTCGCGGAGGGCCTGCTGTCGGACGCGGCCAAGGGCGCGGGCGCGGCCGCCCTCGCGGCGGTGGCGCTGTACACCGTCGCGTGGTGGGTGCACCGGGCCGTCGCGGCCGGGCCGGGAGGCGGGGAGCGGGGCCGCGGCGCCGGTGGCCCCGCGGCCCACCGGGACGCGTGAGCCCGCCCGGCCCCGGGCGGGCTACGGTCCGGTGGGAAACTCCCCGGCGGGAAACTCCCCGGCGGGGACGGTCCAGCCCGGCTCGTCCGGGAAGTCCGGGGTGACGGAGCCGGCCGCTCCGAATCCCGAGGCGGCGAAGAAGACTCCGACGCAGGTGAAGACCACCAGCGCCACGACGGCCAGGCCGTCCGCCGGCGCCGGGCCGGGCGAGGCGTCCGCCGGCACGGCCCGCTCGGGGCGCCCCGGCAGGTAGCGCACCGGTACGAAGTCCCCCACCACGCTGAGCCGCCCCGCGGCCATGCGGGCCCGGACCTCGCGGCCGTCGGCGGTCTCGAAGCCCACGATCTGGTAGCGGCTGCTCTCGCTGCGACCGTCCGAGGAACTGCGGTGGACCATGAAGGTCTCCAGGCAGCGGCCCTCGGCGAGCAGCCCCTCCCGCAGGGTCCGCCGGCGCTCGGCCAGCCTGAGTCCCATGACGACGATCATCACGACGCCGACGCACGCGAAGAGGGCCCCCAGCGAACCGAAGACCACCCCGAACGTCTCTCCCCCAGGAAACAACGCACACCCCCGTGAACGGGCCGCTCCGCCCTGGCCGGCGGCTCGGCTAACGACCGTAAACCTATCGTGAGCTGCGAAGAGAGCTATGGGTAGGGGCTGCACTTCGAGGACCTGGTCCGGGGGATGGATGGGTACGGCGCTCGTCGCCCTGGCCGACGCCGGCACGTTCTCCGGGCCCGGGATGCGGCTGACCTGGTCGACCTGTACGAGGCCGCGTGCCGTGCCTCGGTGCCGGGCGGCTGGCCGGGGGCCTGGAGCTCGGCGAGATCGTCTTCGCCGCGTGCCTCCGCGCCGAAGACGGGGAGGGGGAGGGGCCCTTGCGCGGGCCGCGCCGCGGATTCAAGGTGGGGGCGGAAATCCGGACGGGGTCCGGAGAGCCTGGAGCCTGGCGAGGGGGCGGGTCTTATGACAGCTGCTGGAGCATGGCGGTTCACGGACGACCGGGGTGTCGGCGCGACGGTGGCGGGCCGCGGGCCGCTGCGGGTGGCGGCCTATGTGAGGGCGGGGGCCGCACTGTGGGACCTGGGCGTGCGCCCGGTCGCGGTCTACGGGTCGGGGCACGACGGGGCCGGGCTGGACCCGGCCAAGGCGGGCGGGCTCGCCGCCGCCGGGATCCCGTACGCCGGGGCCGGGGAGGCCCTGGCGGAGGAGGTGCTGCGCGGTGCGCGGCCGGATCTGGTCGTGGACGTGACGTACGACGGCGCGCGGCCGTACGCGCTGCCGGAGGGCGCGGCGGAGCGGCTCGGCGTACCGGTGGTGGCGCTGTCCGTCGGCGGCGGGCAGCCGCTCGCCTCGATCCTCGACCGGTTCGCGGGGCTCGCCGCCGCACTGGGCGCCGGGGAGCCGGGCGCGGGTGGGGACGCGGACCCTGGTGTCCGTACGGGTACGGGTGGGGATCCGGATGCGGATGCGGGCCCCCGTACCGGTACCGGCTCCCGCTCCGGTGTGCTGGCCGGGGCCGAGGCCGCCGTGCGGGCGGCGGCGGCCGGGGCGGAGCCGCTGCGGGTGCTGGCGCTGTCCCCGGCCGGGCCGGACCTGGCGTACCTGGCCCGGCCCGCCACCTGGCCGGACCTGCACCGGCTGGCGGAGCTCGGGGTGCGGTTCGTCGAGCCGCCCGCGGGCGGCGGGGTGAACTGGGCCTCGGCGGGCTGGGAGGAGGCGGCCGCGCTCGGCCCCGATCTCGTCCTGGCCGACTGCCGGGCCAGTGCCGCGCAGCCGCACGATCTCGCGGGGGCGGCGGGCTGGCGCGCCCTCGCGGACCGGGCACCCGTCGAGGCCTGGAACCCGGAGGTGCCGTGCAGTGCGGCGGCCTGCGCGGCCTTCTTCGCGCGGACGGCGGAGGCCCTGGAGCTGCTGCGCGCGAAACGCCGCTGAGGTGCGGTCCGGGCCGGGCGGGTGTGCGCCGCCCGGCCCGGGCGGCGGAGGGTGCATCGTCATTTAGGATTCTTGTCGGCCGGAGGGGCTGCGGACGCTGTGACGAGCAGCGGAGCACCGCTCCCGGCCGAGACTGCGCAACGGCCGGCCACCGGCCGCACGGGCCGCCGCTCGGGAGAAGAGCGGCGCGTGCGGGGACCCCGGTCCGGCCGCGACCGCAGGACGCTGATCATGGAGATCCCGGGGAGTCGCCCGACCACCGGCGTGCGTCTTCGTGTGCGGGATGCCCGGCAGACCCGCACACGAACAGAAGACCCCCAGGGAGAAGAGAGGTATGCCAGTGATCTGCGTCGGAGGCATGATCGGCATCGGCAAGACGAGCGTGGCCGAGCTGATCGCCGCGGAGCTGGGCAGCGAGGTCTTCTACGAGAGCGTGGACGACAACCCCATCCTCCCGCTCTTCTACACGGCGAGCCCCGAGGAGATCCAGGCCAAGCGCTACCCCTTCCTGCTCCAGCTGTACTTCCTGCAGACGCGGTTCGCCTCGATCAAGGAGGCGTACAAGAAGGGCGACAACGTCCTCGACCGCTCCATCTACGAGGACTGGTACTTCGCCAAGGTCAACCACGACCTGGGCCGCATCAGCTCCCTGGAGATGCAGGTGTACGAGGGCCTGCTCGACGAGATGATGCGCGAGATCGACGGCCTTCCGTACCGCAAGGCGCCCGACCTGATGGTCTACCTGAAGGCGGACTTCGAGACGGTGCTGCACCGCATCGGCCTGCGCGGCCGGGACTTCGAGCAGGACGAGGGCCTGGTCGAGTACTACCGGACCCTGTGGTCCGGCTACGACGACTGGGTGCACAAGCACTACTCGGCCAGCGAGGTCCTGGTCGTGGACATGAACAACACCGACGTCGTGAACAACCCCGAGGACGCGGCCCGCGTGGTCCAGGAGGTCAGGGACGCGCTGGCGGAGGTGGCCGGCCGGGCCTGACCCGGCGCGTACGCGGCGCGGCCTCAGGGGATCCTGTGCGCCGGGACCGCGGCGGCTCTGGCCGGGACCGGGGCGGCTCCGGCCGCCGGGGCCGGGGGGTCCACCGGGTACGGGTGGTGGTGGTCCTCGGGGGCGTCGGACTGCCGGAGCTCGGCGAGCAGCTCGGTGCGGCCGGCCAGCATCTCGGTCAGGATGCGGCGGGCCGCGCGCAGCAGGTCGGCCACGTCGCCGCCGGCGAGGGCGTAGCTGACCGTGGAGCCCTCGCGGGTGGAGACCACGATGCCCGAGCGGCGGAGGACGGCGAGCTGCTGGGAGAGGTTCGAGGCCTCGACGTCGATCTCGGCGAGGAGGTCGCGCACGGGCATGGGACCGGCCTGCAGCAGCTCCAGGACCCGGATGCGGACCGGGTGCCCGAGCATGCGGAAGAACTCCGCCTTGGCCTGGTACAGCGGTACCTGCATGCCCACGTGTGCTCCTGCTGTCTGCCGGGTCGCGACCGGGACCGGGCGTACGCCGGGCCGGTCCTCGGTCTTTCCCCCATCGTCGCGTCCCGCCGGACCACGCATGCCCGCAGTTGGCCAGATTTGGATCTGCCGAATTGAAGAATTCTTCAATTCATGGGCATGCGCGGCCCCGTGCGAACCGCCGTCAGACCTCCAGCGAGGACTCGATGCGCCGCAGCTGGTGGCGGGCCATGGCCAGGTTGGACCGCTCCTTGTCCAGGACGAGGTACAGGAACAGGCCCGCTCCGGTGCTGCCGCGCAGCAGCCGGATCAGGTGGTACTGGGTGCCGAGGGTGATCAGCAGGTCCTCGATGTCGTCCCGCATGCCGAGCATCTCCATCGTGCGGACCTTGGCCCTGATCACGTCGGTGTTGCCGGCCGCGGCCACGGACAAGTCGAGGTCCTTGCCGCCGCCGAGGGTGCCGAGGGCCATCCCGCTGGTGTAGTCCACCAGCGCGACCCCCAGGGTGCCCTCGATCGAGGTCATGGCCTCCTTCAAGGAGACTTCCACGTTCGCCATGCTGTCCACTCCCTTGTTCCGCTGTTCTGTGCTGTGGGCCCAAGCTATTGAGCGCAGCCACGGATGGGTGCGGAATACCGAAAGAAGACGGAAAACGATCGCCGCCCGGCCCCGCGGGCGGCGGCTGCCCGGCGCTGCGGCCCCGGCTACGGGATCCGCCACTGCTGGGCCCTGTTGCCGGACTCGCAGGGCACGACGGTCAGTTGGCGGCCGGCGCCGTTGGCGGTGAGGCAGCCGCCCTGGAAGGCGATGTCCTTGATGTAGTACGCCTTCGAGGACGCGACCCGCTCCAGGTTCCACCACAGGCCGCCGCCCGCGCCGCCGAGTTCGACGCGCGTCGTGTCGCCGAAGTGCGTGAGGGCGCGGGCGAGGGGTTCGCCGCCCGCCGAGCAGACGCGGAAGGACTCGTAGCTGCCGCGCTCGTACACCCAGCCGAAGGCGGTGGTGCCGCCCATGACCACCTTGGTGCCCGGGTCCCGGCTCGTGGAGCCGAGGCCGACCTTGAGGCCGTCCCCCACGTTCGTGATCGCGCCCCAGACGGCTCCGCCGCAGCCCTTCGGCGGCCCGGCGGCGGGTCCGGAGCCGCCGCCCGCGCCGCCGGAGGGGCTGCCGCCGTCGCCCGGGGGTTCGGCGGGTGAGCTGCTCGGCGCCGGGCCGGCGGTCGCTCCGCCCGAGGCGCCGGAACTGCCGGCTCCGCCCCCGGGGCCGCCGGGGGCGGAGCCCGTACCCCCGTCCTGGCCGCCGGCGGGGTTCTGCGCGGCGGGCGGGACGGAAGAGCCGGGTGAGGTGGACGAGCCGGGGGAAACGGCTGCGGTGCCGCCGGTCGGGGCGGTGGCGGGGGGCGCCGCGCCGCCGGGGGTCAGCGGAGCCACCGAGGCCGGCGGCTGCGCCCCCGCCCCCTGTGCGTCGGCGTCCTTGGCCCAGGGCGCGACCTGGAGGACGGTGACCGTGACGGTCACCGACACCGTGACGGAGACGGACACGGCGACGGGGACGAGGGCCCCCTTCGGTATCCGCCCCCGCAGCCGCCGCCACCGGCCCGGCGCGGCGGGGACGGCGGCGGGCTCAGCGACGGGGACGGCGGCGGGCTCAGGTGCGGGTACGGCAGCGGGCCCGGAGCCACCCGACCCGGGCAGCCCCTGCCCCTCCCCCGGCACCTGTCCCGGGCTCATGACCACGACCGGACCGGCCGCGGCTCCCCCGGCACCACCCGCGCCACCTGCATCCGCCTCCACCCCCGCACCCGCACCGCCCCGTGCCTGTGCCCCCGCCCCGGGCTCGTCCAGCAGGTCGCGGCCGGACGCCGCCCGGCGGGCCGCGGCGGCCATGACCGAGGCGTCGGCGTACCGCTCCCCGGGGTCCTTCGCCAGGGCGCGGGCGACGAACTCCCGTACCGGTCCGGGGAATCCGGCGGGGAGGGCGGGGGCGGGGTCCCGTACGTGCTTCAGCGCGATCTCGATCACCGAGTCGCCGGTGAACGGCGGCTCCCCGGTGAGGAGTTCGTAGCAGACCACGCCCATGGCGTAGAGGTCGGAGGCGGTGACGGCGCCGTGGCCCTCCGCCTGCTCGGGGGCCATGTACAGGGCCGTGCCGAGGATGGCGCGGGAGTCGGTGATGCTGGTGGCGGCCGCGCTGGAGCGGGCGATGCCGAAGTCGGTGACGGTCACCCGGCCGTCCTCGGCCACCATCAGGTTCGAGGGCTTGATGTCGCGGTGGGTGACCCCGCCCAGGTGCGCGGTGTGCAGGGCGTCGAGGGCCTGGGCCGCGATGTCGAGGGCCTGCGCGGGCGGCAGCGGGCCGGTACGGGTGCGCAGCTCGCCGAGGGTGCGGCCCTCGACGAACTCCATGACGATGTACGCGACCCGTTCGCCGGAGGGCAGCACGGTCTCGCCGTAGTCGTGGACGTCCACGATGCCGGGGTGGCTGAGCGAGGCGAGGACGGTGGCCTCGCGGCGGAAGCGGGCGGCGAATCCCGGGGCGTCGAGGAGGGCGGGCAGCAGGACCTTCACCGCGACCCGGCGCCCGAGCACCCGGTCGTCGGCGCTCCAGACCTCGCCCATCCCCCCGCCGCCGACCCGCTCACCGAGCGCGTACCGGTCCCCGAGCACCGTGCCCCGTCCCCACATGCCTGCTCCCCCACTCCCCCGAGTTCCCCACCACCCGCCTGCACGGGCACCGGGAGGCCCCGCACAAGTACGGCCCGGCACAGGGTACTTGGGGGCGGCTCCTGTTCGCCGGATCGGGCGGCTCCAGCGCCTTCGCGGCGTACGGGCGGTGGTGAAGCGGCCGGCCGCCGGAGCTCGGGCTCCGGCGGCCGGCCTGGTCGGGGGCGGTCCCGCCCGCGTGGGCGGCTACGGGGTGGTCTTGCCGACCTCCAAGTCCGCCGTCGGGTCCTTGACCGTGCCTCCCGGCGGGCCGGCGGCCGCGCTCGTGTTGTTGGCGGGGCGCGGGTCGGCGGTCAGCGAGGACACGGTGGCGGTGTTGCGGATGTCGGAGCCGTCGCCGGTGTAGGCCGGGTCCAGTTTGACCTTGATGACCCAGGTCATGGAGGCGCCGGGGGCCAGGCGGGGCAGCGGGCCGCAGGTGACCGTGCGGCCCGAGGTGCAGGTCGGGTCGCCGGATACGAAGGTCAGCGCGGTCGGCAGGGTGTCGGTGACGGTGACCTGGTCGGCCTGGGAGGGGCCGTTGTTGACCACGGTGAGGGAGTAGTCGAAGGTCTCGCCGGGGGCCACGGGCGCGGTCTGCACGGGCTTCTTCGTGAGGGCGAGGTCGGCGGCCGGTTCGGCGACGTGCCCGCCGGGGACGGTCGCGGTGTTCTTGTCGTTCTCGCTCGCGGGGTCGATGTTGTCGGCCGTGACCTCGGCGGTGTTCTTGAGGTCGCTGCCGTCCCCCTTGTACGCCGGGTCGACCTTGACGGTCAGCAGGTACTCGACGGTCTCGCCGACCTTGAGGGGCGCGGTGCGGCGGCAGGACACCAGGTGTCCGGCGACGGTGCAGCCGGCGGGCGAGGAGGCCACGTACGACAGGCCCTCGGGGAGGTTGTCGGTGAGCTTGACGTTGAAGGCGTCCGCGGAGGGGCCGTTGTTGGTGATGCGGATGCGGTAGTCGAAGTTCTGGCCCGGCACCGGCGGGGTGGTGCCCACGGCCTCCTTGGTGACGGCGAGGTCCGCGGTCGGCTTGTTGACCTTGCTGCCCGGCAGGCCCGCGGGGCTGCTGGTGTTGTTCTCGGGCCTGGGGTCCTTGGTCGTCGAGGTGGCGGTGGCGGTGTTGCGGATGTCGGAGCCGTCGCCGGTGTAGTTGCTGTCCAGCCGTACGGTGAACCGCCAGGTCCGGGAGGCGCCCGGGTCGAGCACGGCCACCGGCCCGCAGCTGACCGTGCCGTCGGCGGCGGTGCAGCCGTCGCGCGAGGACACGAAGGCGAGCTGGGCGGGGAGCTTGTCCGTGACGGTGGTGTCCACGGCCCGGGAGGGGCCGTCGTTGGTGGCGGTGACCACGTACTCGAAGGTCTGGCCGGGGGCGATCACCGTGTCGTCGGCGGTGCGCTTCGCGGCCCACACGTCGGCCTGCGGGACCGTCACCCCGCCCGGCGGGAGCACCGGCTGCGAGGTGTTGTCGGCGGGC
Source organism: Streptomyces sp. NPDC038213 (assembly GCF_055600495.1). NCBI lineage: Bacteria > Bacillati > Actinomycetota > Actinomycetes > Kitasatosporales > Streptomycetaceae > Streptomyces > Streptomyces sp. NPDC038213. The sequence continues at coordinate 28,546 of NZ_JBVJYM010000012.1, read as the reverse complement.
TCGGGGTCCTTGGAGGCGGAGCTGGAGGTGGCCGTGTTGCGCAGGTCGGAGCCGTCGCCGGAGTAGGCCGGGTCCAGCTTGACCTTGAAGGTCCACACGACCTCGCCGCCGGGTACGAGGCGGGCCTGCGGGCCGCAGGTGACCTTGCGGCCGGACGCGGTGCACGGGTCGGCGGAGGAGACGAAGGTCAGCGGGTCGGGCAGGGTGTCGGTGACGGTGACGTTGCGCGCGTCGGACGGGCCCTTGTTGACCGTGCGGACCTCGTACTCGTACTCCTGGCCGGGGACGGTGGGCCCGGACCCGAGCGGGGTCTTGACGGTGGCCAGGTCGGACACCGGGTCGAAGGGGCCGGGGGGCAGCACCGGGTCCGGCTTGTTGTTGCCGGGGTCGGGGTCGGTGGCGTCCGAGGTGCCGGTGGCGCTGTTGCCCAGGTCGGAGCCGTCGCCCTGGTAGGAGGGGCTCAGCAGGGCCTGGAAGTGCCAGCTCTTGCTCTGGCCGACCGCGAGCTGCGGCTCGGGCCCGCAGGTGACGGTCTGCTCGACGGCGGTGCAGCCGTCGGAGGAGCGTACGAAGGTCATGCCGGCCGGCAGCTTGTCGGTGGCGGTGACGTTCCGGGCCACCGACGGGCCCTTGTTGCGGGCGGTGAGGGTGTACGTGATCGGCTCACCCGGGGCCCGGGCCGCGTCCGGCGCGAGCGTCACCTCCACCGTGCCGCCGGTCCGGGAGACGGCCGCGGGGGCCGCGGCGGGGACGGCGGCCGCCTGCGCCGGGGAGGCCCACAGGGCAGCCGTGCACAGCAGCGGGGCCAGGGCCCCGACCGCCGGCCACCGGCCTGGAGTCGTTCTCATCGCGCATCGTTCCGTTTCGTGCGGTGGGGAGGGGGTGGGTGCGGGTTTCGGGGTGTCGGGACCGGGTGCCGTCAGCCGGCCGAGGCCTGCTTGGCGAGTTCCACATCGGCTGTCGGGGGGCCGACCCGGCCGCCCGGGGGGCCCGCCGTGGCGGTGTTGTCGGCGGGCTTCGGGTCGGCGGTGGCAGCGCGGGCGGTGGCGGTGTTGCGCAGGGCGGTGCCGTCGGCGGCGTACGCGGGGTCGAGCAGGACGGTGAAGGTCCACGAGCGGCTCGCCCCGACGGCGAGGGCCGCCTCGGTGCCGCAGGTGACCTCCCGCCCGTCCCGCCCGGCGGCGGTGCAGCCCTCGGCGCCGGACACGAAGGACAGTTCGGGGGGCAGCGGGTCGGTGACCGAGACCTGCCGGGCCGTGGACGGTCCGGCGTTGCGGACGGTCACCGTGTACGTGAAGCTCTGGCCGGGCACGACGGGCGCGCGGTCCTGGGCCGTTTTGGTCAGGGCGAGGTCGGCGCGCGCCGGCGCGAGTCCGCCGGGCGGTCCGGCGGGCCCGGCGGTGTTGTTGTCCGGCTGCGGGTCGGGGACGGGATTGCGTACGGAGGCCGTGTTGCCCAGGTCCGTGCCGTCGCCCTGGTATCCGGGGTCCAGCCGCACCCGTACCGTCCACGAGGTGCTCGTACCGGCGTTGAGGGGGCCCCGGGCGGGGCAGGACAGCTTCTGGTCGGTGGCCGTGCAGCCGTCGGGCGAGGACACGAAGGCCAGCGGGGCGGGCAGGGTGTCCGACATCAGCACGATGCTGGTGTGGGAGGGGCCCAGGTTGCGGGCGGTGATCCGGTAGTCGAACTCCTCGCCGGGGGCGACGGGTCCGGTGCCCAGGGCCGTCTTCTCGGCGGCGATGTCGGCGCGGGCGGTGACCGTGATGTCCGCGGCGGTGGCGGAGTTGTCGGCCGGGTTGGTGTCCGTGCGGTCGGCCGGGGCGGTGACGGTCGCGGTGTTGCGCAGGGAGGTGGGCTGGGCGGGGGCGGTGCCGGTGACGGTGTAGGTGACGGAGCCGCCGCGTTTGAAGTCGGCGGTGGTCTCGATGGTGCTGCCGCTGCCGGAGCTCTTGCCGCAGGTGCCGCCGGTGTTCGCCGTGCAGGTCCAGGTCACCCCGGTGAGCCCGGGGACGGTGTCGCGGACGGTGGCTCCCGTGACCTCGTTGGCCTCGCTGTTGGAGACGGTGAGGGTGTACGTCACGGGTCCGCCGCCCGCGGGGACGGTCGTCGGGGAGCCGGACTTGGTGATGCTGAGGTCGGCGGGCACGTTGATCTGGAGGTCGTCGATCTCGTGGATGTTGGTGGCCCCGCCGGTACCGGCGGAGAAGCCGACCTTGAGGGTGGCGGGCAGCGCGGGCTGGCCGGTGATGGTCTTGACGTCGTAGTCGGTGACCAGCTGGTTCATGGTGGTGCCGGGGCCGCTGTCCGACCAGACCGACAGCAGCATCCTGGTGCCGCTCGGCAGCAGGGAGATCCGGATCCGGCGGGTCTTGTCGCGGCTGCCGGTCTCGACGGTCGAGCCGGGCCCGTCGGCCGCGGTGGCGTAGCGGTAGCCGGTCGTCCCGCTGCCGCCGCCGCGGACCACGATCTTCTGGGGCTGGGCGCCGGGGCCGCCGTTGCCCACGCCGGCGGAGGAGAAGTTGCCGAAGGTGTCGAGGCCCACGCCGAGGTAGGCGCCCGGTACGCCGCTGGTCAGGCAGCGGGAGGCGGCGCCGGAGCAGGCGTAGCCGAGGCTGCCGCCGGAGGGGCCGACGGAGTCGGCGGCGCTGCCGTCGGTGAGGTAGAAGGACAGGCCGTCGCCGCGCTTGCCCTCGAAAGCAGTGCCCCCGTAGGCCGCGTACCCGAACTCGGCGATGATCCCGAGGCTGGAGGAGAAGGAGTCCTTCATCTTCCAGGTGCCGGCCTGGTTCGCGCTCGCGGAGGTCAGGCGCAGCCAGCCGCCGCCGGTGGGGTAGCTCGCGTTGCCGTAGGCGGTGCCGAGGTTGGTGGAGCTGTCGAAGGGCTCCTTGACGGGGAAGGCCAGGGCGCGGGGGGCGGCGAGGCGGGCCGGGGAGGGGTCCGGGGAGGCCTGGGACGGGGCGGCGAGCGGGGCCGTCAGGAGGGCGGTGCACAGCAGGGGGAGGGCGGCCCGCCACCAGCGGGTGCTCCGGCGCGAAGTCATGGGGCGTGCGGTCCTCGTCGTCGTCTCGTCGGGTGCGTACGGGGGTGGCGGCCGGGCCGTCAGCCGTGCGAGCGGGCCCTGGCCCGGGAACGGGTTCGCGCGGCGAGCAGGAGGGCGGCGCCGCCCGCCGCGAACAGCGAACCCGCGGTCCAGGGCAGCCAGCCGGGTACGCCCGCCCCGCTCTCGGCGAGGTCGCCGCGGCCGTGGTGGCCGCCCTGGCCGTGCTGCCCGCCTTGACCGTGCTGGTCCTTCTCTCCGCCGTGGCTGCCGTCGCCTTCCCTGCCCGCGTCGGGCAGCAGGCACAGGCGGCCGCCGCCGGGGCCGGTGGTGCCGGGCGGGTTGGCGTTGTCGGAGAGGTCGGGGTCCTCGCTCGCGGAGGTCACGCGGGCGATGTTCTCCAGCGGGGTGCAGGTGCCGTGCGGGGTGGTGCCCGTGCGCTGGCGGGGGGCCACGCGGACCGTGAGCCGGTACTCGGCCGTCTCCCCCGGGGCCAGCCGGTCGCGGGCGGGGCAGACGACCGGGTGGCCGGGGTCCTTGGACAGGGTGCAGTCGTCGGGCGAGGAGAGGAGGGTGAGGGAGTCGGGGAGGGGGTCGGTGACGACGATCCCGCGGGCGGTGGCGGGACCCCGGTTGAGCACCGAGATGACGTACGTGAACTTGTCGCCGGGGCGCACCCCCGCGATGCCGCCCTTGCCCCGCTCCTTGCCGCCGCCGCTTCCGCCGTCCTTCCCGTCCTTGCCCTCGCCCTTCCCGCTCTGCGACCCGTCCCTGCCGCCCGTTGTGCCGCCTTGCGCGCCGGTGGCCGGGAGGAGGGCCGTCTTGCGCAGGGCCAGGTCCGCGAGCCGGGCGCTCGGCGGGATCACCAGGCCGGTCTGGGTGTCGGTGTTGTTGGCCGGGTCCGGATCGGCCGTCTCGGCGCCGACCACGGCCTCGTTGACGATGTCGTGGCCCTCGCCCCGGTAGCCGGGGGCCAGCCGTACGGTGATCACCCAGGTGTGGGTGCGCCCCACCGCGAGCTCGGCGAGCGGGCCGCACACCACCTGCCCGGCGCTCAGCGCGCACCCGTCGCGCGAGGAGACGAACTCCAGGGCGGCCGGGAGCCGGTCGGTGACCGTGACCTGACGGGCCGTCGAGGGTCCGTGGTTCTTCGCGGTGAGGACGTACTCGTACGTCTCCGGTGCCGCCAGCGGCGCGGCCCCGCGCTCGGGCGCGGCGGGGCGTACCGAGGAGGCGAGGGCCAGGTCGGCGCGGGCGGTACGGTCCTGCGGCGCGGCGGGCTCCGCCGGGGCCTGCTCCGCCGGGCCGGAGTCCGCCGGGGCGGGGAGGAGGCTCGCGGACGGCTGCGGGGCCCGCCCGGGCGAGGGGGCGCCGGAGGCGGAGGGGGCGGCCGGGCCGGACGGGGTGCCGGACGCGGTGCCGACGGGGTCCGGGGCCCCGGGGCCCCGGGCCGCGGCAGGGGCCGTGCAGAGGACCGCGGACGCCGCGATCGCGCAGGCCGCCGCACGGGCGGCCGTGCGGACCGCGGCCGACCTCGCTCGCCGATGGGGATGCATGGGATCAGTTCTGCACGCGGGCGCCCGGGGCCGCTCCTGAATAGTGATCATTTATGACTAATGGGTGATCGAATTCAGCCCCTCGGCCCTCCGCGGCCACCGGCCAGCCACCCCCGCCGCCTTCCCGCCCGGACCGCGGGGAAGGGGCGAACGAAGAGCCGATTGCGGGATCGGGGCGGCTCTCGTGATCCGACCGGGGGTACGGGCGTTGTCCGAGTGAAGCGTGTGGCGCCTGTGACCTGACGGCGCATCCGGACGGCGGAAGGGGAAACGTTCGTGACCCAGAGCTTGGCGGAGGTCCTCTCGTTGGCGGGGGGCGAGCTGCGCGTCCTGCGCCGGCTCCTCGGCGACGCCGGGGAGAACGCGTGGGAGCGGCTGCTGGAATGGCTGGTCGACGAGTGGTTCCAACTGGACGTGACGGGCTGGGAGAACATTCCCGCCGAGGGTCCGGCGGTGCTCGTGGCCAACCATTCCGGGGCCTGGGGGCTGGACGCGTTCGTCCTGCAGAAGGCCATGAGCCGGTCCCTGCGGCGCCCGCTGCCGATCCTCGCCGCGCCGTTCGTGTTCCGGATGCCCGTCCTGGGCCCGTACGCGGCACGGAAGGGCGCGCTGCCGATCGGGCCGCGGGCGGCGATGGAGCGGCTGGACGACGGGGGGCTGGTCGCGATCTTCCCGGAGGGGGTCTCGGGGCTGGAGAAGCCGTTCCGCGAGCGGTACCGGCTGCGCCCGTTCAACCCGGGTTTCGCGGTGGCCGCCGTGCAGACGGGGGCGCCGGTCGTGCCGGTGGCCGTGATCGGGGCGGAGGAGGCCTCGCCGAAGATGGGCGAGGTGCCGGCGCTGGCGAAGGTACTGGACCTCCCGTACTTCCCGCTGACCTCGCCCTTCCCGCTGCCCGGCAAATGGCTGATCACCATCGGCGAACCGGTCCTCCCACCCGCCCGCCCGGCGGGCTACGGCGCCCGCTCGGCGGCCGCCCGGGAACTGTGCGGCGCGGTGCAGGAGCGGATGCAGGGGCTGGTCGAGCGGGAAAGGGAGCGGCGGGACGCGCTGGTGGGGTGAGCGGGGGCGCCGAAGGCTGCCCTTGTACGGACCGGCTGCCCGCCGCCGGGCGCGGGCCCGGTGTGGACGGGGGTCGGCGGCGGCCGGGCGCAGGGGTGTCGGCGGCAGCCGGGCTCGGCGGGAGCCAGGCCGGGCCCGGCCGGACCGCCTCGGCCCGGACCGGACCGGGCCGGCTCGGTAGCGGTGGCGGCCGGGCGGGTCAGTCGCCCAGGCGGCGGGCCGCGGAGCGGACTTCGGTGGCTGCGCGCGTGCACCGGTCGGCGTGCTGGAGGAGCTGCATCCGGAAGCGTTCGCCGGTCTCGCTGCCGTTCCAGCCGGGGTCTGCGGCGCAGTCCGCGAGGGCGCGGGCGTGCCCGTCGAGCCGGTCGGCGTCGGCCCGCGCGGCCGCCGCGTACGAGCCGGGGGTTGCCGCCCGAGCGGGCGGCGGCGCAAGGCCCGGGGCGGGCAGGGCGAGCAGCACGGTGCGCGGGTCGAGGGCGAGCGGCGGCCGGTCGGGGGCGAGGACCGGGGCGAGCAGGGCCGGGCGGGCGGTGCTCGTGAAGAAGCGGAAGACCTCCTCGGCGAACCCGACGGCGAAGGCGGCGGCAGGGCAGCCGGTCGGTGACCCGCACAGGGGTGAGGGGCCGCCGGTCCGCCCCCCGTCCGGGCCGCCGGCCGCGGAGTCCCGGAGGTCCTCGGGGTCCCGGAAGTGGTCGGGCTCCCGGAGCCAGCCGGGGGCGGCCAGGATCTCCGTACCGGCGCCCACGGAGACGGCGCCCCACGCGAAGGGGGTGCGCACCGTGTGCACGGCCGCGGCCACGGGCGGGAACCGGTCGAGGGCCTCGGCCACCGCGCCACCGGGTCCCCCGCACGCCCCCGGCACCCGGGCGGCGGCCAGGGCCAGCGCCTGGAAGACCGTGGCGGCGGCCGCCTCGCCGGTCACGGCGAGGAGGTGGGCGGCCGCGGCTGCGGACACCGGCCCGGGCAGGGCCGCGAGCGCCGAACCGGGATCGGGGTCGGTGAGGTAGGGGGTGATCCTGCGCTCCAGCGCCGCCGCGCGGGACTCGCCGTCAGGGGTCCCGGCCCGGGCGGCCGTCCGGTGCAGCACCTCGGTCAGCAGGGTGTCGTCGGCGGCCGCCGCGCCCAGCACCACCCGGCGGGCCGCGCGCAGCAGGGCGGGCTGCCAGAGCTCCCAGGTGAGGGCGCGCTCCTCCCGGCATTCCGCGGCCAGCGCGCGCAGCTCCTCCGCGAGCGGGGCGGCGAGCGCGGCGGCGGAGGGCACCGGGTAGGGGTCGCCGTCCGCCGCCGAGGAGCCGGTCGGGCCGGTCGTACGGCTCGGGCTGGCCGGGCCGGCCGGGCCGAGGGGGGCGTGGGGGTGAAGGCCGTGCCGACGGCCGGCCGTGTCCAGTCGTACCGCCGGTGCGAGCGCCCCTGCCGCGCTGCCCGCGCCGAGCAGCCCGGCGGTGTCGGACGGGGTGAGGGGGACGAGGAAGGACCCGAAGGGCGTGCGCAGCCGGACCGGTCCGCCGCGGCGCCCGCGCAGGTGGGCGAGGACGCTGCGCGCGGCCCCCTCGGCGGTGAGGGCTTCGATGCCGAGGGCGCGGGCGGGGGCGTCGGCCCAGCCGAGCCGGCGGGCGAGCAGGGCCGCGCCGAACACGGCGTTCTCCAGCGGCCGGGCGGGGGCGGGGGTGGTCATACGGGCAGTCCTCCTGGGACGGAGCGGTACGGGGCGGGGCGGGGCGACACAGGACGCGCGGGGCGGGCGGGACACACGGAGCGGGCGGGACGCGCAGGGCGCCCGAGGCAGGCAGGGCGCGCCCGGAACGGGACCGGCTGGCACGGGACCACCCGGCGCGGGACCGGCCGGCGCGGGACGGGGCGACGGATCGCCCCGACGGGCCCATCACGAACCGGACCGGACGGGCCGGCATCACCACGCACCGGGACCGGACCGGGACGCGGACCAGACCGCACCGGACCGGGACGCGGACCAGACCCGACCAGACCAGTCCAGACCGGGACGCGCACCGGACCGCGGCGGCCCGGAGCCGGTTTCCCGGAGCCGGGCCGTGGCGGTCGGGGGGAATCCGGCTCCGGGCCCCCGCCGCCCGGCTACCTGTCGCGGAGCATGTACGGCTGGTTGCCGGTGATCTCGCCGTCGTAGCGGGTGATCAGCGCGTTGACCCGGTCGCGGTGTGCCGCCAGTTCGCCGCGCAGGCTGTCGGAGTAGGCCTGCGGGGCGTGCGAGAGCGGGTAGTCGTACGTCTCGTCCAGCCAGGAGAGCTCCACCCAGTGGCCGGGGAGGTCGTGGGGCGAGGCCGGGCCGCGGCCGTCGAGGGTGGGGATGACGTCGTGCTCGTTGACGAGGCTGACGACGCTCGTGGTGTGGTCGGCGGGCCGCTTGTTGTCGATCGGGGAGCCGAGGGTGATGACGTGGGTGACGCGGTAGTCGGAGGACAGGTCCGCGTCCGCGGCCAGGTTCATGGCGGTGAGGCCGCCGAGGCTGTGCCCGACGAGCATCAGCTCCGATCCGGCGGGTACGCCCGCCCGCTGGAGGAGTTTGCGGGCCGCGCGGGTGTAGGTGGTGTCGGTGCGCAGGCAGCCGTCGAAGGCGCCGACCAGATCCTGCGGGGTGCTGTTGCTGAGGAGGCCGAAGCTGGTGCCGGGGAGGAGGAGGACGTGCCGTTCTGCTCCGTCGGCGCAGGCGATACGGCGTAAGAGGACCAGGCCGTGGTTGCCGAGGGCGGCGATGTCGTTGATGTAGCTGACGATGTCGTTGCGGGAGGTGCGCAGGATCTTGGCGAGGATCGGGTCGGGTTCGGCGCGCTCGGCGCGGCCGGGTCCGGGGTTGAGGTACTTGAGCACGGAGCTCGGCAGGCCCAGGAAGGGGTCCGTGGTGGGCACTCCGCCCGCGAGGGTCACCCAGGAGAAGCCGTCGTTGACGGGGTTCTCGTCCAGCAGGCCGGTGAGCGCGAGGAGTTCCATCAGCACGGGGCTGATGGTGGTGAGGGCGCGGGTGACGCCGAGCAGCTCGACGAGGGCGTGCAGGGCGCGCAGGGCCGCCCAGCGGTTTCCGGCGACGAGGGCTGCGGTGAGCCGGCGGGCGTGGGGGGAGTCCAGGTTGGGGTGGGTGACGGCGGCCGCCTCGATGCGCAGGGCGAAGGCGTCCACGGCCATGGCGACCGCGGCGGGGCGCCGGTAGGTGAGGTTGCCGGCGACGCGGGCGAGTTCGCCGAGGGCGCCGCCGTTGGCCCCGAAGCCGAGTCCGCCGCTGCCGGTCAGGGCGCGGGCGCAGGACAGGGCGGCGCCGATAGCCCAGGCGGGCCGGCGCAGGGCGCGCAGCGCGAAGGACCGCTCGGTCAGGGCCCCGGTGAGTCCGGCGCCGGCCTGCTTGGCGGCGAGGGCGGCGTCGGCGAGCAGGACGGAGGCGGCGACGAGCAGTTCGGCCTCCGGCCGCCCGGGGGCGGGTCCGGCGGGCCCGGGTGCCGGGGCCCCGGCGGGGGTGAGGCTGGTGGCTGCGGACGGCGGCGGGGGTGCGGGCGCCGGTACGGGGACGGGTGCGGCCCGCGGCGGGAGGGTGCGCGCGGCGGATTCCGGACCGGCGGCGGGTACGGAGGCTCGCGCGGCGCGAACGGGCGCTCCCGCGGCGCAGTCAGCGGAACCGGCAGCGGCCGTACGGGCCACCGTGGGAACGGCACCGGCATCCCTGGCCGCCGTACCCTCCCCCGCCTCCGCTCCGGCGGGGTCCCCGCCCGGCAGGTCCGCCACGGCCGTGGCGGCGCCGGTGCCCGCCGCACCCGCTTCCGGGTCCTCGGGGGCGTTCTTCCGCTGCCGCTGGGGGAGTTGCCGCGCGGCGTTCCCGCCGGTCGCCTGAGGCGTCACGTTTCGCCCTTCCGTCGTGTGGCCGGTCGTCCGCGACGCATCGTGGCATCGCGCGGCGGCCCCGCCGGTGCGCCGGGGCGCCCGCTCCGGCGCATTCGGCGGGCCCGCCGGTCGCCGTGCGCCTGCCGGGACACGGATTCCCGGCCCCGGGAGGGCGGGGACGGGGAGTGCGCGCGGCATGGGATGACGGGAGGGAGCCCGGTTGACGCCGTGCGCCCCGGACCCCTCCTCCGCGCAGCTCCGGCAGCCCCCGCTGCGGCTGGCCCGGGGCCGCTCGTCCGGCCGCTACTCGGGGCGGCCGAAGCGGTGGGCGGCCCACAGCAGGGCCGCGGTGCCGGTGGCCAGGAGGATGCCCGCTTCGAGGAGCAGCGGGGGCGGGCTGCCGAACCACTCGATGCCCGGGGCGGCCGCCTGGTCCGGTACGCGCAGCGAGATGCAGCGGCGCAGCAGGTCCACGGCGTGGGCGAGGGGGTTGGCGGCGGCTGCGGCCGCGGCCCAGCCGGGGAGGCCTGAGGTGGGGAAGAAGCCGCCGGAGAGGAACAGCAGCGGCATCATCACCAGGCCGAGCAGCATGTGGAAGAGCTCGGGCCGGCTGAGCGTCACGGCCAGGGCGAGGGAGAGGGCGGTGAGGGTGAAGGAGGCCAGGACCATGCCGCCGAGGAGCATCAGCATGAGCAGCGGGTCGTAGGGCAGGCCGACCGTACCGGCGAGGGCGAGCAGCAGGGTGCCCTGGACCGCGGCGACGGCCGTGCCGCCCGCGCAGCTGCCCAGCAGCAGCGAGGAGCGGCTGACCGGGGCCATGAGCAGTTCGCGCAGGTAACCGCTCTGCCGGTCGGTGATCAGCCGGATGCCGACCATGACGGCGGGGGTCTGGACGGTCATCATCAGCATGCCGGGGAACAGGTACGTCTGGTAGCCGGTGCCGAGCGTGGACCGTGGGATCAGGGCGGCCAGGCCGCCGCCGAGCACGAAGAGGTACAGCACCGGCTGGAGCAGCATCAGGGCCGTGTGGGCGGGCTGCGCGGACAGCCTCAGCAGGTCGCGGTGGATGAGGGCGTGCACCGCGCGCAGTTCGCGGACGAGGCGGCGGCCCGCAGGCTGCCCGCCCCCTGGGCCGGTGCCGGCACCGGGGTCCGCTGCCGCCGCGGCCGCGGCCTGGTCTGCTGGCGCGGTCATGCGTCCTCCTCGGCGGCCTGCGCCGCGGCCGGCGGGCGGGCCGCTGCGGCGTGGATGCTGCGGCCGGTGTGGTGGAAGAAGACGTCGTCGAGGGTGGGCGGGGTGGCGGAGGCGGCGTGCACGGGGATGCCGTGGGCCTGGAGCTCCGCGCACAGCCGGGGGATCCAGGAGCTGCCGTCGGGCAGGCGCAGGCTGATTCCCTCGCCGTCGCGGGCGGTCCGGGTGCCCGGCGGGGTGCTCTCCCGTACGACCCGGTGGGCGGCCTCGTCGTCGCCGGTGCTCAGCACCACGCGGTCGTCGCCGATGGCGGCCTTGAGGGCGGTGGGGGTGCCGCGGGCCACGAGCCGGCCGCGGTCGATGACGGCGAGGCGGTCGCAGTGCTCCGCCTCCTCCAGGTAGTGGGTGGTGACGAAGAGGGTGCAGCCGTGCCGTTCGCGCAGTTCGCGCAGGTGCCCCCAGACCTGGGCGCGGGCGTGGGGGTCGAGTCCGGTGGTCGGCTCGTCGAGGAAGAGGATGCGGGGCTCGTGCAGCAGGCCGCGGGCCAGTTCGAGGCGCCGCCGCATCCCGCCGGACAGGGCGCGCACCGGGGAGCGGCGCCGGTCGGCCAGGTCCACGGCCTCCAGGGTCTCGCCGGTGCGGCGGCGGGCGTCGCGGCGGCTCATGCCGTAGAGGCGGGCGTGGATGGCCAGGTTCTGTTCGACCGTCAGGTCCGCGTCGAGCGAGCTGTGCTGGAAGAGCATCCCGACGCTGCGGCGCACCCGGTCGGGCTGGGCGAGTACGTCGGCTCCGGCGACGGTGGCGTGTCCGGCGGTGGGGCGGGCCAGGGCGCAGAGCAGGGAGATGGTGGTGGACTTGCCGGCCCCGTTGGGGCCGAGGAAGGCGAAGGCCTCGCCCTGGCGGACGTCCAGGTCCAGGCCCTGGATGGCGTGGGTGGCCGTGCCGTCCGGGCCGGGGTAGCTCTTGACCAGGCCGCGGGTGCTGATGGCGTACGCCGGACCGGCGGGTGGCTGCATGGGCGGGTCCTCATCTCGCGGGGCGGGCGGGGTGGTGCGCGGTGCGCGGGTGCTGCGTACCTGTCGGCGTACGGGTCTACGGGTCCACGGACGTACGGGCTGGCGACGCTCGCCGCCCGCCGTGGCGCGGAGACCCGGGACCGGAAACCGGAGAACCGGGGCCCGGACGGATCCGGACCCCGGTCGGGACTGCTCCGGCCGGCGGCGCCGCGGGGGCAGCCGCCGGCCGGAGGTCATACGGCCCTCCGGCACCGTCCCGGCCGGGCCGGCGAGGGGGCGCCCGGTTGCCCCCTCACCGCCGGGGTCGGGGCGGGAGGGCCTGGTCGGTCGGCGATCAGGCGCAGCTGATGCCGATACAGACGGTGTTGAGGAGCGTCAGCAGGCCGACGCACTCGCACGTGCCGCCGAAGGGGGCGTCGATGCCGACCGGGTCGGTCTCCGGAAGGGCGTGCAGGTGAGCCAGCAGTTCGAGGTCGCGGTTCTCCATGACTTTCTCCTTCTCTGCGAGGTGCTCTTCTTGGGTTCGGCGGCAGGTTTCCCTGCCGCTCAGCCCGGCTGCCGGATGGTCCAGAGCCGGGAGTCCGTGTGTCGGGTCCGCAGGAGGAAGGCGAGGATTCCTGCGGATCCGTCGCTCCAGCCCGTCGAGACCTCCCCGTACTCGTTGGGGAAGACGACGTGGCCGTTGCGGTGGGCGCGTTCGGCGACGAGGAGGCGGGCCAGGTCCTCGGCGGCGGCGCGGTGGCGGGGGTCCCCGGTGGCCTCGGCCATGTCGAGGAGGAAGTCCCCGTTGCCCGCCAGGCCGTGGCACTGGGTCAGGGGGGCGCGGGAGGCCCGCTCGACGACGGCCGGGACGGCTGCCCGGGCGAGCGCGCCGAAGCGCTCGTCGCCGGTCTCCTGCCACAGCCGCACGAGGAAGGAGCCGATGCCCGCCGAACCGTGGCACCAGTACGGCGCCGTGGGCACGTCCCCGGCCTGGGAGGGCCACTGGGCCGCCCCGCCGACGGTGACGGCCTGGGCCGCCAGCAGCTCCCCGGCCCCGAGGGCGAGGTCGAGGTGGTCGGTGCGTTTCGTGACCCCGGCGGCGGCCAGGAGGAAGCAGCCGACGCCGGCGGTGCCGTGGGCGAAGCCCAGGTACCGTTTCCCGGCCTCTCCCGGGGGGTCCGCCCCGGGGGCGGCCGCCTCGGCGGCGAGGGTCTCGGCGGGGACGGGCCAGCTGAGTCCGTGCTCCTCCGGCCGGGCGGCGGCCGCCAGCCGGTCGGCGGCCTCGGCGACCCGGTCGGCGAAGCGCTCGTCGCCCGTGCGGTGCCACAGGTGGGCGGCGGCCAGGCCGCTGCCGGCGTGCCCGTGGGTGATGTCGTGGCAGGCCGTCGGCTCCTGGGGGGCGAGGGCGAGGCTCACGGCGTGTCCCGTGAGCACCGGATCGTCCAGGACGGCCCCGGCCTCGTACAGGGCCCAGGCGGTGCCCCCGGCGCCGAAGTGCAGGCCGGGGCGGGCCGACCGGAGGTCCGTACGGGCCCTGATCCAGTGGCCCGCGGCGGACAGGGCCGCCGGCAGGCGGGGGTCTCCGGTGAGCTCGTAGTACCGGGTCAGGGCGGCCAGGACCCCGGCCGCGCCCTGCTGGACCGTACAGGGGTCGGTCTCCCCCGCCCGGGTGGAGACGGGCCACAGGCGCCGCTCGTCCCCGGGGGTCATCTCGTCGAGGAGGTGGTCCACGATCCCGGCGGCGGCGGTCTCGACCGCGTCCTGCGCGGGGACGTACGCGGCCGGGGCGGGGCCCGGACGCACGGCGGGTGCGGCGGGCACGGCGGGTCCGGTCCGGCGGAGCGCGGCGCGCGCCGCTGCCGGGTCGAGGCGTGCGGCCGGGTCGTCCCTCATCAGGCCGAGGATGGTCTCGGGCAGGCCCTCCGGGAGGGGCAGGACGGCGGTGCAGGCGGCCATCCACTCGGCGAGCCGCTGCTCGTCGGGCCTGGGCGGCTGCCCTGCCGGGTCCCCGGTCCTCCCGCCGGCCCCCTCCCCCGCCCTCTCCCCTTCCCCGGCCGCTTCCTCGGACAGGAGTTGGGGGACCTTGCCCGTGAGGACGAAGCACAGGCCCGCGCCGAGGCTGTAGTAGTCGCCGGTCCGGGAGACGGGGGCGTCCGCGAGGCGTTCGGGGGCGCTGAAGCCGGGGGTGCCGACGCGGGTGGGCAGGGCCTCCCCGTCCTCGAAGGCGGCGAGTTCCAGGTCGATCAGGCGCAGCCCGCCGTCGGGGCGGACCATCACGTTGGCGGGGGTGAAGTCCCGCAGGACGCAGCCGCGGTCGTGGGCCGCCGCCATCAGCTCCACCAGGCGGGCGGCCTGGGCGAGGGCGTCGGCGCGGTAGTCCTCGCAGCCTGCGTCGCGGAACTGCTCGGCGACCCAGGTGCGCAGGGGGACGCCGGGTATCTCCTCCTGGGCGAGGAAGAGGTGCCCGCCGTGCTCGAAGACGGCGAGCGGCTCGGGTGCCAGGCCGGTGCCGGACAGTCTCTCCAGGGTGCGGGCCTCGGCGCGCAGCCAGTCGCGTACGTCGTTCCCGGAGGTGTCCGCCTCGACGTGCGGCCGGGCCTCCTTGATGACCACGGGGGCGCCGGTGGTGGTGTCCGTACCGCGGTAGACGCCGCCCTTGTTGGTGTGCCGGATCGCCTCGCGGACCGCGAAGCGGCCGCCGAGCAGGACGGGGCGGGCCGCCGCGCGCTCCGGGGGCGGGGGCGCGGGGACGGAGGCGGGGAAGGGGCTGACGGCCCAGGGCGGGGGCTCGTACCGGCCGGTGCGCTTGTCCTCGACGGGGTTGCCGTCGGGGTCCTTGATGGTCCACACGAGCAGGCCCTCGTCCGACAGCCGCCGGCGGCCGACGAAGGCGCCGTAGCGGTAGTGGACCAGGCTCTGGGCGGCGTAGGGCTGGTCGGAGAGGATGCGCGGGCCGGGGAGTCCGGCGGTGGCCCGGTGCAGTGCCCCCGCGAGGCGGGCCGCGGCCTCGTCGGAGCGGGGGTACACGGTGAGGAACTTGCCGGAGCTGCCCCGGGGTGTGGCGCGGGAGTTGAGCGCGCTCACCTGGTCGAGGGAGCGGGCGAACTTGAAGGCGGAGTCCTCCCGCAGCAGTACGTCGAGGGCTCTGGCGAGGACGGCGGGCGCGGAGGCGGCCGTCGCCGACACGTGGAGCTTCCAGCCCTGCTCGCGCCGGACGGCGGAGACGGGGGTGAGGTGGCGCCACATCCCGTCCGCGCCGGAGGTCCAGCGCTTGCCGGTGCCCGTGGCGTCCAGGGCCCGGCGGAGCTGCCCTTCGAGGTCGGTGCCGGATGCGGTGCCCGGGGCGGCTGCGGCGCCGGCCTGGGGGCCGGCACCGGGCGCTGCCCCGGATCCGCCTTCGGGATCGCCTTCGCGATCGGCTTCGGTTGCATGGCTCGTCATGCGCGTTCCTCTCAACGGTGGAAGCCGCTGGTGGAATATGCCTTCGGTATGAAGAACTTACAACGTGCCCCCGGCAGCCGTCAGTTGCCGGAACGGGCGCACGGTGTCGTTGCGCCGCCTGATGACTTCCACCGGCGCGGCGGGGAAGCGCGGGGTGGTGAAGGGAGGCGCGCGGGGCTTCCGGTGCTGGAGCGGCCGGGAATTCCGGGCCGCCGGAACGGGCGGTCCACATTCCCGGGGGAATGCGCTGCGGACCACCCGGCGCAATGGTCTTACGGACGCCCGGGTATGCGGATATCGGAGATCGGATATTCGGAACTCCCAATATCCGGCCGTACGGAATCGGACCTCGCTCCCGATGCCGGACCGGACGCTACCCGGCCCCGCCGTACGGGGTACAGCCTTCCTTCCGCACGGCCCGCAGTAAAGAATCCGATTGCGCCACGTCGCCGACCAGTGACGGAATGTGATCCGCGCGGCGGGCGGAACGGGGATCAGCGTGCTGAGCTGCACCGCGCCAAAGGCGTTGAAGCCACAACTACCGGCAGGTATCCGCGGGGACGTGACTCAAGGGCGGTGGTTGACGGTGGCCGGCGGCGGGGTCCAGCGGGCCGTGGGCCGGATGGCAGTACTGACACCGAAGTCGGCCTTGAGGCGGTCGGGGACGGCGTAGTGCATGACGCGGCCCCGGGTGAGCGAGGACAGTTCGAGGACCGTGGTGAGGTGTCCGAGCCGGTCCAGGGCCCAGGCGGCCAGCGGCGAGCGGTCCTCCATGCCCTCCAGCACCCCGAGCAGCGCGGGGGCCGCCTTGACCAGGGTGTCCCAGGAGGCGCTGCGGGGGACGCCGAGCCAGTCGGCGCAGGTGTCGCCGATCAGGTAGCGGATCAGGGCGGGGACCACGGGGTCGAGCAGGGTGCCGGGCACGACCTCCTCGTACAGGTCGATGAGCTGCCGGGTGAGGTGCGCGCCCTCCTCGCTGGGGCCCATGTGCCGGGTCATGTAGAGGTCCGAGAAGGCGCGGGCCTGCCGGAGGTCGCGCGGGGCGTGCTCCTGGTCGATCCCGAGGATGGCCCCGACCACCCGCCAGGCGTAGAAGTACGCGTCCGCGCCCTCGTTGCTCATGTGGATGCCGAGGCGGTGGAGGGCGTCCAGCACCTGGATGGAGAACATCATCTGGCCGCCGATCATGTCCTCCTGGCAGATCGGCAGGCCGAGGGCCGCGGTGTCCCAGCGGTCCTCGCGCCGGAGGTGGTGGCGGATCGAGGCGTGCAGGAGCCGGACCTTCTGGGCCGCCGGGATGAACCGGCTGCCGGCCTCGAAGGCATCGGGCTGCATCAGGTAGACGGTGAACTGACCCGTCTCGGCCATGCGTTTGGCAGGGTATTTCAGCGAATGGGTCGCGGAAAGCAGCCGGGCCACGTGGGGTACGACGTAACAGGCCGGCATCGAGGCGAAGGACAGCGCCGTGGAGATGTGCACGTTGTTGTCGATGAAGAAGAGCCGGGCCTTCTCCATTTCGTCCCAGTCCACCCAGTCGGGCGGGCTCCCGGTGGCGTGCAGGTATTCGCGCGCCACTTCCGGGAGGCCTTCCGGGAGTTCCTGTCCGACCGTGGAGACGTAGCGCATCAGGGAGTTGAACTTCCCGATTTCCCCGCGCTCGAAAAGGGTCGCGACGGTTGCGTCGGCGAGGGCGTCGCCCTGGGTGCGCAGGGCGTCCAGGGCTGCCGGGGTGTAGGTCGTCATCGTGCTGCTCCTGCGGGAGGGGGCGGGACGGTGGGGTCCACATGCAGTGGGTACGGCGGGTTCCGTATGCCGTGGGTGGCGGATGCGGCGGGTGCGGCAGGGTTCAGTGGGTGCGGTCGGCCGCGTACGTGGCGAGCGCGGTCAGGGCGCGGCGGGCCCCGCCCGTGAGGTCCGCGGCGGCCAGCGCCTCGTGCGCCTCGCGCTGCCGTACGGCGATCATGTCCTCGACCCGGGCCGGGGCCCCGGTGCCGCGGACGATCTCCCTGGCCCGTTCGACCTGTTCGGCCCCGAGGCCCGCGCGGCCGAGGCCCAGGATGCGGCGCAGCTCGGCGCGTTCGGCGGGGGCCGCGGCGCCGAGGGCGTGGGCCATGAGCACGGTGGGGCGGTTGCCGGCCAGGTCGTCGGCGGGGTCCTTGCCGGTGCGCGCGGGATCACCGAACAGGCCCAGCAGGTCGTCGCGCAGCTGGAAGGCCTCGCCGAGCGGCAGTCCGTACCCGGTGTACGCGTCGAGGAGCCGGGCCGGCGCCCCGGCGAGGAGCCCGCCGATGCGCAACGGGTGCTCCACGGTGTACTTGGCCGTCTTGTACCGGATCACCTTCACCGAGGCCCCGGCGTCCGGCTCGGAGCCGGTGCGCAGGATCTCCAGGCACTCCCCGGCGACCAGTTCCCGGGCGAGGACGGCCCACAGGGGGCGGGCGCGGCCGAGGAAGGCGGTGGGGAGCCCGGAGGTGGTGAACAGCTGGCCGGCCATGGACATGAGGAGGTTCCCGACCAGGAGGGCGAGGGCGCGGGCCGATTCCTCGGGGAAGGGGGTGGCCGGGGTGGTCGGGGTGGCAGGACTGGAGGGGCCGGTGGGGCCGGTGGGGCCGGGGCGGCAGTCGCGCAGGGCCGCGTGGGCGGTGGGGCGGCCGTGCCGGAGCTCGCTGCGGTCGATCAGGTCGTCGTGGACGACCGCGGCCGCGTGGACGAGCTCGATCGCGGCGGCGGCCCGTACGAGCGCTTCGCTGTCGGGCTGGCCGCTGCCCCGCCAGCCCCAGTAGCAGAAGGCCGCGCGCAGCCGCTTGCCGTGCCCGGTGGCGGCGGGCAGCCGGTCCGCCACCGGCCCGAGGGCGGGGTCCAGAGCGGCCAGTTCCCGGGCCTCGGCGGCGACGAACTCCCCGAGGACGAGGTCGATCCGCTCCTTGAGGGCGCGGTGCCCTTCCCGCTCCTCCTCCCCCGGGTCCTCCCCCTGCCCCTGCCCCGGCGCCCCGCCCTCTCCCTGCACCTCACGCACGGCCGCCGCTCCCCCCTTCGCCAGCGGCCCCGCCACCGGCTCCGGCGCGGGCGGCGGCCGCGGCGCGGGCGAGGACTTCGAGGTGGGCGGGTGCCGTGGTCCCGTGCCGGTCGAGGAGCAGCCGCCCGCGGGCCATGACCTCCTCGTGCCCGTCGGCCAGGAGTTCGCCGAGGTCGGCCCGGCGCAGCAGGCCGGAGGCGCCGTTCAGCGCCCTGCCGAGTCCGCTGAGCGCGAGGTCGGCGAGGCCGGCCACCAGGACCGCCGCCTCCTCGGCCGGGTTCCCCGCCCCGCGGCCCCGGTCGCCGCCGTGCGCAACCACGATGCTCCTCCTTCGGTCGTCCCGTGCGCCGCGTTCGGCCGCCGGTCCGGGCCAGTGTCGGCGGCAATCGCCGGGGGCTGTTGCCGGATCGTCCCCCGCATCACCCGTTCGAGCGGACTCCCCTCCGCGGCCCGGCGGTCGGGCGGGGAGGGCGGGTACAGGCGCAGCCGGTGCGCGCAGGTACGCACGTGCGCAGGTACGTCCGCGCGCCCCGGCTGAGTACCGCTACTCAAGCCCGGTCGTCGTCTTCAGGCCACGATGAGGATCATCACGGCGCTGCCCGCCGCAGCAGCAGGCACCGCCGCAGCCACCATCGCCACCGCACCGGACCGGGGGACCCGCTCATGCTCAGCCGACTCGCCCACGCCGCCGTACCCGCCCTGGGGCGCCTCACGGTCACCGCCGACCCCGGCGCGGAGTTCGCCCCGGGCAGCGTCATCGCCGCCAACCACACCTCGCTGGCCGATCCGCTGGTGGTGCTCGCGGGCCTGCGCCGGCTCGGTGTCGAGCCGGTGGTCATGGCCACGGCCGGGCTGTGGCGCGTACCCGTGCTGGGCCGGGCGCTCGCCCGGGAGGGCCACATCCCCGTGCACCGCGGCGACCGCCGGGCCGCCGAGGCCCTGGACCACGCGGCGGAGGCCCTGGCGCGCGGCCGGCTCGTCCTGATCTACGGCGAGGGCCGCCTGCCGCTGCGCCGCTGCCCCGGCGAGGCGCCCCCGGAGGCCTTCCGCAGCGGCCTGTCCCGGCTCGTGGAACGCACCGGCGCCCCGGTGGTCCCGCTGGGCCAGGCGGGCGCGCGCCGCATCACCTCCGGCAGCCGCGCCAAGCAGATCGCGGGCGCGGCCACCGCTCCCCTCCGCCGCCCCGGCCTGCACGTCCACGCAGGCACCCCGGTGGTCCTGACGGGCGCTCACGCGGACCGCACGGCCCGCGCCCACGAGGCCGTGACGGCGGCCTGGCGCACGGCGGCGGCCCGCCTCGGCGAACCGGCGGCCGCCCTCACCCCGGTCCCGGCCGGCCACCACTGACGGACGGCGGGCCCAGGCGGTGGACGTAGCCGCCGAGGACGCAGACGAGCGCCACTTCGAACCCGAGGAGGAGCCTTTCGGCCAGGCCGATCAGATCGCGGCCGCCCGGCCCCGCCGCACAGGCCATGGCCGCGGCCGCGGCCAGGGAGGCCCAGGCGAGGAGCCGGAGCCGACGGGCCGCGGCGCCCCCGCCGGGGTCGGCGCCCGGGCGGCGGATGCGGCGGGACAGGAGGAGCCCGGCGGCGGGGAGCGCGGCGAAGGCCGCGACGGAGGCGTAGCGGTGCACGTACGCGCCCGCGCTCAGGCCCTCGCTGACCAGCGGGTCCGTGGGTACGGCGGCGGCCGTGAGCAGCCCCAGCCCCCAGACCGACAGCAGGACGGCGGGCAGACCCCGGACCAGGGCGGGTCTCGCCCGCGCCGCCGCGACCAGCAGCACCAGCGAGACCGCGCCCAGCAGGGCCATGCCCGTCTCGATCGGCCCGCCTCGGTCCAGCGCGGCGAAATCGCTGACGGTCAGGGAGTAGGGGCTGAGCCCCGGATCGGTGTCGGTCGGGGACCACAGCGCGGCGAACGCGGCCAGCCCCGCCACGGCCCAGACCGCGGGGGCCAGGAGGGCGCGGGCGGACCGGAGGGGGCGGCGGGGCGGGGCGGCGACCATGCCCCCAGCCTCGCGGCCGACGGCCCGGACCACTACCAGCCCCGCCCCTGACAAACCCCTGGTTCACCCCCTGGCCGAACCCCGGGCCGCCTCCTGGACGGGCTAAGGGGTGGGCGGGGCGGGGGTCGGGACCGGCTGGGGACTGCCGTAGCCGCGGTCGCAGTTCGGCCAGTCGGCGAAGGTGCGGGTCCGGCTCCACAGCCGGTGGGCGGCGCGGATGTTCCACTCCGGGTCCAGGGCCTGGCGCGGTGTGCCGCCCAGTTCGCGCAGCCGGCCGTCGGAGATCTGGAAGACGCCCCAGTTCCGGCTGCCGTTGGTGTTCGGCAGGATGTGCAGCGGGTCGAGGAAGGACTGGCAGTCCGCGATGGCGGCGGCCCGGTCCGGGGCCTCGTGGAACACCTCGCGGACGCGGTGCCGTACCTTCTCCGGGGTCCAGGTGACCATCCGCCCGCGGGTCGCGGGCCCGTGGAGGGCCTTCTTCGTCTCGTCGGCGACGACCCCGTTGGGGACGATGCCGGACAGCACCTGGAAGGCCGTCACGCGGCGCAGGGTCTGCGGGCCGAAGTCCCCGTCCACGTCGAGTTTCCCGCCGGCCCGGACCAGGAGCCGCTGGACCTCGCTCACGCAGGCGTCGTGCTGGCCCATGTTCACGGGCTCGGTGCAGGCGGCCGTGAACAGCAGGCGGCCGCCCGCCCCCGACCCGGGCGAACCGCTGCCGCGGGCGCCGCCGGAGGCGGTCTCCGCGTCGGAGGCGGCCACCATCCACGCCGTGGCACCCATCACGAGCGCGAGGACGGCGGCGCCGACGGCCACGGCTCTTCGGCGGTGCCGGGGGGAGGTACGGGGGTCACGGCCGGGTTCGGTGCCGGGGCCGGTTCCCGTGCCGGGGCGGGTGGGCGGGGCCTCGGCACGCAACTCGGGTGCCGGTAACGGGCCCGGCTGGGGCGGGGGGCCGGAAGCATGCGCGGGCGCAGGCGCGGGACCGGGGGCCGGGCCCGGCCCGGATGCGGGCTCGGGCGCGCGCTCGCCGCCGGGGTCCCGGAGCTGTTCCCGGCCCGGGTCCCGGCACGTGTCCGCCAGGGCCCAGAGCCGGTGCAGGCGGCGCAGTTCCTCGGGCGATGCCCCGCAGGCGGCGGCGAACCGGTGCGCGGACCCGTAGTCCTGGGGGACGTACGAACCCGAGCAGTACCGGTGCAGGCTGGAGCTGCTGATCCCGGACCTGCGGGCCAGCGCCCCGTAACTGAGCCCCGACCGCTCCTTGAGCGCCCGCAGGCACGCGGCGAACTCCTCGAACTCCCTCGGCTGCGAAGCCATGGCCTCCCCTGCTCCCCCAGTGCCCCGGCTCCCCTGCCGAGACGGTGCGCCGACGCCCGTCCCAGCGGTGTCCCAGCAGGTCAACTGAGCTCCTGGAAGCGGGCGTTGCGGCGTCCCAGCATCCCACCGGGGGCGGATTCCTTGCTAGACGGCGGGGCCCGCTGCGAGCTTCGCCGTGGCAGTTCCGACCCCCCTCAACACAGGAGGAATCGTGATCAGCAACCTCAAGACCACCCTGGCGAAGTACGGGCTCGTGACCGCGGCCCTGACCGCACTCGCCGTCCCGGCGGCCCTGGTCGGCACGGCCGGGACGGCGGCCGCGGCCGCGCCCTGCGGGAAGGAGGGGGTGTACAAGGACGGGCGGACGGTGCGGATGACGGCCGGCGTGGCCGCGAACATCCGCAGCGGTTCCAACACCGGCTGCGCGGTGAAGGGCTGGGCCGACAACCAGGACACCCTCGTCTACTACTGCTACACCTGGGCCACCCCCACGGCGAGCTGGACGTACCTCTACAACTCCACGGACGGCAAGTACGGCTGGGTGAGCGACCACCTGCTGCCGGGCAACGGCTCCACCTCGCACTGCGGGTTCTGAGCCCGCCGCAGCCCCGCACCACGCACGCCAGGGCCGCCGTACCGGATCCCGGTACGGCGGCCCGTCGCCGCTGGTGCGCCGGTGCGGGCTACTCGGCGCTCAGTGCCGCCAGCCGCTCCGCGAAGGGGACGAACCCGAAGCCGTCCGCCGGGTCGACCGAGGTGATCGCGCCGGTGAGGGAGCGGGGGGCGATGGCCGCGGCGGTGTCCACGTCCGGGGTCCCCGGCTCCCGGGCGTGGTCCGGGGCGGCCGGTTGCATCGCGCGGGCGAGTTCGGTGCCTGCGCGGGTGAT
Organism: Streptomyces sp. NPDC038213; assembly: GCF_055600495.1. Lineage (NCBI taxonomy): Bacteria > Bacillati > Actinomycetota > Actinomycetes > Kitasatosporales > Streptomycetaceae > Streptomyces > Streptomyces sp. NPDC038213. The sequence continues at coordinate 6,199 of NZ_JBVJYM010000012.1, read as the reverse complement.
GCGGTGGGACAGGCCGTCCCCGCCCCAGTCCTCCGAGGCGGCGTACACCGCGGTGGGCAGGGTGAGGGCGCGCAGGTAGGAGAAGAGGGGGCGCAGGGCGTGTTCGGTGACCAGGGAGTGGCGGGCGGTGCCGCCCGTGGCGCCGAGGAGCACCGGTGTGCCGGTGAGGGCGTCCTTGTCGATGAGGTCGAAGAAGGATTTGAACAGTCCGCTGTACGAGCCCGCGAAGACCGGGGTCACCGCGATCAGGCCGTCCGCGGCCGCCACCGCGTCGAGGGCTGCGGCCAGCCGCGGGGGCGGGAAGCCGGTGGTGAAGTGCCGGGCGATGTCGGTGGCGAGTTCGCGCAGCTCGATCACCTCGGCCGCCCCGGCCGCCCCGGGTCCGGCCTCCGTGTGCCGGAGGGTCGCGGCCGTGAGGCGGTCGGCGAGCAGGCGGGTGGAGGAGGGGGTGCTCAGTCCGGCGGACACGACGACGAGTTTCATGCGGTGGTCGTCTCCTTCGAGGTGGCACGGGCGGCGGCGACGCGGGCGGGGTGGGTGGGGGCGTCCGGGACTCCGGCCGGGCGCAGGGCGGCGAACTCCTTGCGCAGGACCGGGACGACCTCCTCGCCGAGGATGTCGAGCTGTTCGAGGACGGTCTTGAGGGGCAGTCCCGCGTGGTCCATCAGGAACAGCTGGCGCTGGTAGTCGCCGGCGTAGTCGCGGAAGGACAGGGTCCGTTCGATGACCTGCTGCGGGGAGCCGACGGTGAGCGGGGTCTCGCGGGTGAACTCCTCCAGGGAGGGGCCGTGGCCGTAGACGGGGGCGTTGTCGAAGTAGGGGCGGAACTCCCGTACGGCGTCCTGCGAGTTCTTCCGCATGAAGACCTGGCCGCCGAGGCCGACGATGGCCTGTTCGGGGGTGCCGTGGCCGTAGTGGGCGTAGCGCTGCCGGTAGAGCTCGACCATCTGCCGGGTGTGGGTGGCGGGCCAGAAGATGTTGTTGTGGAAGAAGCCGTCGCCGTAGTACGCGGCCTGCTCGGCGATCTCGGGGGAGCGGATGGAGCCGTGCCAGACGAAGGGGGCGACCCCGTCGAGGGGGCGGGGGGTGGCGGTGAAGGACTGGAGGGGGGTGCGGAACTTGCCCTTCCAGGTGACGGTTTCCTCGTCCCAGAGGCGGCGCAGCAGGGCGTAGTTCTCGATGGCGAGGTCGATGCCGTCGCGGATGTCCTTGCCGAACCAGGGGTAGACGGGGCCGGTGTTGCCCCGGCCCAGCATCAGGTCGACGCGGCCGTCGGCGAGGTGCTGGAGCATCGCGAAGTCCTCGGCGATCTTCACCGGGTCGTTGGTGGTGATGAGCGTCGTGGAGGTGGACAGGACCAGCTTCTCGGTGCGGGCGGCGATGTATCCGAGCATGGTGGTCGGCGAGGAGGGGACGAAGGGCGGGTTGTGGTGCTCGCCGGTGGCGAAGACGTCGAGGCCGACCTCCTCGGCCTTCTGCGCGATGGCGACCATGGCCTTGATGCGCTCGTGCTCGCCGGGCGTCCGGCCGGTCGTCGGGTCGGCCGTGACGTCACCGACGGTGAAGATCCCGAACTGCATGGCTCCCTCTCCCATTCCCCTTGGGGCGCGGGCGACGCCACCAAGATTGTTGATGTTTCAACTATACCGGTGAACGGGTGGCCCGTACGACGTATTCCCGGGGGGGGCCGGAGATCATCTCCGACCACAGTCCATGAAAGATCGCCAAACCCGGTGGAACCGGCGCACCGCCCCCCATCGTCATGATCGATAACGAACCCGGCGAACGAGAGAGCGCACCCGTGGACCACGACAGCCCCGCCCGCCGCCGCACCCTGCTCGCCGCCGGCCTCGCCGCCGGAACCGGCCTCGTCCTGTCCTCCTCAGCAGCCACAGCAGCCACAGCAGCCACGGCGGCCCCACCGGGTCCCGCGGAGCCGCGGGGCGGCATCCGCCGTGCCCTCACCGCCCTGGAGCGCGAGCACGGTGCCCGCATCGGCGCCTTCGGCTACGACCCGGCGACCGGGCGCGCCTTCGCCCACCGCGCGGACGAGCGCTTCCCGATGTGCTCGTTGTTCAAGACGCTGGCCTCCGCGGCCGTCCTGCGGGACCTCGACCACGACGGCTCCTTCCTCGCCCGCCGCATCCGCTACACGCAGGCGGACGTGGAGCGCTCCGGCCACGCCCCGGTGACCAGGGACCACGTGGCCACGGGCATGACGGTCGCCGAGCTCTGCGAGGTCTCCCTCACCCACAGCGACAACACCGCCGCGAACCTCCTGCTGCACGAGCTCGGCGGCCCCCGGGCCGTCACCGCCTTCGCCCGCTCCCTCGGTGACCGCACCACCCGCCTGGACCGCTGGGAGCCCGAGCTCAACAGTGCCGAGCCGGACCGGGTCGGCGACACCACCACCCCGCGCGCCATCGCCCACACCTACGCCCGGCTCGTCCTCGGCAACGCCCTCGACCAGCGCGACCGGGCCCTGCTCACCGGCTGGCTGCTGGCCAACACCACCAGCGGCGACCGCTTCCGCAAGGGCCTGCCGCCGCACTGGCGGATCGGGGACAAGACCGGCGGCGGCTCGTACGGGACGAACAACGACGCCGGGATCGCCTGGCCCCCGCAGCGCGCCCCGCTGGTCCTGGCCGTCATGACCACCAAACCGGCCCGGGACGCCCCGGCGGACAACGAGCTCGTCGCCCTGACCGCCTCCGTCCTGGCGGGCGCCCTGACCGGACCGCGGGACTGAACCCCGGGGCGGCCTACCCGCGCCCGTTCAGCCGCCTGCGCCCGTTCATCCGGCAGCGCCCGCGGACTCCGGGACCCTGCGGACGCCGCCCTGCCGACCTGCTCGGGCCGTCGCCCGCAGGGCGTCGGCGACCCGCTCGTGGACGGGCAGCCGGGGAAGGCCGGGGCGGCCGCCGGGGGCGGTGGTGTCGGCGCGCAGGAGGTGGCGGGCCCCGGCCGAGGGGGTGGCGACAGAGAGGGGAACGCCCAGCTCGGCGCAGTGGCGGTGCAGGCGCAGGACGGCCGAGACGGCGGCCGCCGTGGCCGCGGGCCGGCTCAGCTCGATGACCAGGTGCTCGGGCCGGTGCGCGGCGAGCAGCATGTCGATCTCGCGGGTCAGCGCGGCGCGCCGGTCCGGCCCGACCGGGCTGTGCACCGTCACCACCAGGCCGTTCGCCACTATCCGGTGCCGGGTGAGGTCGTTGTCGTCCATCGCGGGCGCTCCCCTGTCTCCTGCGGGCCGCCGCGAGCCGGCTGCCGGGACGGCAGCCGGCCCCGGCAGCAGCTCTGCGCGCTCCTGCCCCGTCGGCCCCGCTCCACACGTGTGAGAGCCGCCCGGGTAGCCGCGGCGGCCGGGGTGCGGCCGGACCAGGCCCGCAGGGGCAGGATCAGGCCCGCGGGGACAGGACGGGGCCCGCGGGGACAGATCAGGCTTGCAGGGGCAGGAGGAGGAGCGGGGCCGAGGTCGGGGCCGGGGAGCCGCCGCGGGGTTCGACGGTGAGGCCGATTGCGGTGGCGTCGGCGGGCGAGCCCTCGACGAGCACCGTCCCGTCGGCGTCGATGAACCCGGCCGGCCGCATGGTGCCGTCGTGGTCCAGCCACAGCTGGTACGTCCGGCCCGCGCCCGGGGCCGGGAGACCGGCCGCGGTGAAGACGGCCCGGTCGCGGGCCCCGGAGGCGACGACCGTGGTGAGGGCGCCGTTCGCGGTCCTGCCGTGGACGGTGCGGGCATCGGGCGCGGCCAGGACGGAGCTGATGGCGTCGAGGCGCTGCTCGGCCTGCCGGGCCTGCTGCCGCAGGTCCTCGCTCTCTCCCCGCTGCCAGGCGGCCAGGCCCGCGAAACCCGCCGCGGCGGCCAGGCAGGCGGCTAGGGCGAGCGGGACGGCCTTGCGGCGCAGCACCCCGGCGGGCCGTACGTGCGGCACGGCTGCCCGTACGGCGGAGGTCCCCGGCCCGGACCTCGACCCGCGCTCCGGTTCCCGCGCGGGCGGCGGCCCCGGTGCGGGCGGCGGCACCGCGGGCGGGAGCTGGCGCACCCCGTCGACGGCCGCCATCGTCCGCGCCTTGAGCGCCGCGGGCGGCGCCTGCGCCTCGGCGGCGGCCAGCCGGGCCGCGGCGGCCCGGAACCCGGCCAGCTCGGCCGGGCAGCTCGCGCACCGGTCCAGGTGCGCGGCGAAGGCCTCCTCCTCGGCGGGTTCCAGGGCGTGGAGGGCGTACCCGGCCGCGAGGGCGTGCAGGTCTTCGCTCGCGTACGGGCCGGCGGCGGCGTCGCGGTCGTCGGATCCGCGGTGTGTCACGTGGTCACCCCCATGCAGTCGCGGAGCCGGATGAGCCCGTCGCTCATGCGTGTCTTGATGGTGGGAAGCGGTGTGCGCAGGGCCTCGGCGACTTCACGGTAGGTGAGTCCGCGGTAGTAGGCCAGGGTCACGGCCTGGCGCTGGAGCTCGGTCAGCCCGCGCAGGCACCGGCGCACCTGCTCGGACTCCAGACGCGTCTCGACCTGTTCGGCCACCTCGTCGAAGGCGGTGGTGTGCTCGCGGGCCGCCTGCGCCTGCTCACGGTCGGCGGCGGCCTGCGCGGACCGTACGCGGTCCACGGCCCGCCGGTGCGCGATGGTGGCCGCCCAGGTACGGACGGAACCGGCCTCGGGCCGGTAGCGGGCGGCCTGCCGCCACAGGTCGACCATCACCTCCTGCGCCACCTCCTCGGACTGCGCCCGGTCGCGCACGACCTTCAGGGCGATCCCGAAGACCATCGGGGACAGCGCGTCGTAGAGGGCGGAGAAGGACTCCTTGTCCCCCTGCGCGACCTGCTCCACGAGCGGGGCCAGGTCCGGACGGCCCGTAACGGGACCGGCGCCGGGGCCCTGCGCGGGCCCCGGGGCGTCGGAGGGAAGGCGGCCGTGGCGGTTCACCGGGCCGTCCCCCGCCCGGGAGACCAGTCGGAGGGGCGGTCCGGGGCGTCCGGCCGGGAGCGGGGCGTCCATCGCATACGGGTCCTTCGTCGGGCGGGCGGGGCAGGGCAGTGGGGCGGGGTGTCGCAGTCGGGGCGGGTGCGGTGTCGTACGTGTGTCCTTCCATACAGGTCTTCGTAGCGGACGCACCGGCGGATGCGTGCGGCTTGTCTCGAACGGGTGACGCGGGGACTGCGGAGGTGCTGGTGCGGCGGCGGGTGCCCCCGTACCGCCCCCGTACCCCCTCCCTACCTGTCTGGACCGGTTGCGTACCGGCTCCGCAAGCCGCCCGCGGATCGGCCGCCTTCACTCGTACGGGTGAAGGACCCATCCGCCGGGCGGGCGCCGCCGAATGGCGGGTGTGAGCAGCTTCCGCACTACGAGCTCCCGCCTCTGGCCCGGCGCCCTGTCCGGCCTGCTGGCCGGGTTCGCCGCGCTGGCCGCGGCCGAGCTGGCCGCCGCCGTGGTCCGGCCCGCCGCGGGTCCCGTGACGGTGGTCGGGGGCGCGGTGGTCGACCGTACGCCCGCCGCCGTGAAGGACTTCGCGATCCGTACGTTCGGGGAGCAGGACAAGCTCGCGCTCCAGGTCGGGATCCTCGTCCTCCTCGGGCTGTTCTCGGTCCTGCTGGGCGTACTGGCGCTGAGGCTGCGGCGGACGGCGGCGGCCGGGGTGCTGCTGTTCGGGGCCGTCGGCGCCGCCGCGGCGCTGGGGCGGCCCGACAGCGCGGGGGCGGGCGACGTACTGCCCTCGCTGGCCGGGGCGGTGGCGGGGGCCGCGGCGCTGTACGTGCTGGCCGGCCGGGCCGCTCCGGTCGCCGTCCCTGCCCCCGGGCCCGAGGGCAGCAGGGCGGGGGACGGCGGACGGGGATCCGCGCGGGCCGCCGGCCTGAGCAGGCGCCGGTTCCTCAACGCGGCCTCCGTGACCGCCGCGGCGGCCGCCACCGCGGGGGCGCTGGGGCGGGTGCTCACCGGGCAGCGCGCCGAGGGGGCGTTCGCCTCCCGCGCAGCGCTCGTCCTGCCCGCCCCCGCCTCACCCGCCCCGCCCGTCCCGGCAGGTGCGCAGCTGCGGGTGCCGGGGATCAGCCCGTTCACCACGCCCAACCGGGACTTCTACCGGGTCGACACCGCGCTCGTCGTCCCCCGGGTCGACGCGGGCACCTGGCGGCTGCGGATCCGCGGCCGCGGCGTCACCCGCCCCCGCACGTACACCCTCGAAGAGCTCCTCGCCCGCCCCCTGAT
>NZ_JBVJYM010000011.1:0-196648 GCF_055600495.1 Streptomyces sp. NPDC038213 | reverse complement strand
CGTCGACCTCGACGAGGTGGTCCCGATGGCCCTGGGCGGCGTACCCGAGGACTCCGTCCACCTCGACATCCCGGAAACCCTCCCCATGGTCGCCGCCGATCCGGGCCTGCTGGAGCGCACCGTCGCCAACATCGTGGAGAACGCCGTCAAGTACAGCCCGCCCGGCACCCCCGTACTCGTCGCCGCCTCCCAGCTGGCCGACCGCGTCGAACTCCGCGTCGTGGACCGCGGCCCGGGAGTCCCCGACGAAGACGCGAAAGACCGCATCTTCGCCCCCTTCCAACGCCTCGGCGACGCCCCCCGCGGCGCCGGCGTGGGCCTCGGCCTGGCCGTGGCCCGCGGCTTCGCCGAAGCCATCCACGCCACCCTGACGGCCGAAGACACCCCAGGCGGCGGCCTCACCATGCTCCTCACCCTCCCCACCACCACCCCACCCCCCACCGACCCGTCCTCCTGACCGCCTGCACCGGCCAATCGGGCACATCCAACCCGTACCCCCTGGGTACACATCCCCCGACGGCACCGGTACGACGTCCGAGGGGGAGGCACCGGCACCATGCCCACGACCGGCACCACGCCCACACCCACGACCCGCCCCGGCCCCCACCCCTGCCACCTCGCATGCCACCTCCCACCCCGCACCCCGACCCCCCACCCGGCGCCGGACCCCCACCCACCCGCCGCCCTGCCCCCGACCGGCGCCCCGCGTCCGGCGGCGGACCTGCACCAGCCTGCCGACCTGCACCAGCCCCGCGATCCGCGTCCGGCGGCGGGCCCGTACCCGCCTGCCGACCTGTACCCGGCCCGCGATCCGCGTCCGGCGGTGGACCCGTACCCGCCTGCCGACCTGCGCCCGACCCGCGATCCGCGTCCGGCGGTGGACCCGTACCCGCCTGCCGACCTGTACCCGGCAGCGGATCCCCATCCGCCCTGCGATCTGCGTCCGGCGGTGGACCTGCACCCGCCTGCCGACCTGCGCCCGGCCCGCGATCCGCGTCCGGCGGCGGACCTGCACCAGCCCGCAGACCTGTACCCGGCCCCGGACCGCCACGACCGCCACCCCCACCACGACCCGCGCCAGGCCCCGGACCACCCGCCGCGCGATCCGTACCCCGCATCGGACCGTCACCCGCCCCGCGCACCACACACCCCCCACCCGCCCGCCGGGCCGCACCCGGTCCCGGACCCCCGCCCTCCCCGCGAGGCAGGAGCCCCCGGAAGGCCGCAGACCGCCCCGGTCCGCCCTGCCCGCCCCCCCGCCCACATCCGTACGCCGGCCTCGCCCCGCCCCTGCGACGTGTGCGGCGGCCCCCGTGCCCGCTGGATCCCCACCCTCGCCATGACCTGCTGCGGCCCCTGCGAGTACTCCGCCGCGAACCACCCCGACCGCGCCCCCACCCTCATCGGCGACGTACTGCGGGCGGCCCTCCCGTACGGCAGCCCCCCGCTTCAAGATCCCCGAGCCCCCGGGGGATCATCGAACGCGTGCCCGTCACCTCCCTCCCCCTAACGCTCCCCGCAGCCCTCGCCCCACCCCTCGCCCCACCTCTCGCCTCGCCCCTGGCCTCCCCCCTCGACTCGCCGTCCCTCCCCCTGACGCTGTCGGCCCTCGCGCTCCTCACCGTGCTGATCTGCGCGGTAACCCGCCCCCGAGGCCTCCCGGAAGCGGTCTTCGCGCTCCCCGCCGCCGTCCTCCTCCTGGCCGCCGGAGCCCTCCCCCTCTCCGCCGCCTGGGAAGAGGTCCAGCGCCTCGCCCCGGTGATCGGCTTCCTGGCCGCCGTCCTCGTCCTGGCCAAACTCTGCGACGACGAAGGCCTCTTCAGGGCCTGCGGCGACTGGATGGCCCGCCGGGCGGCCGACCGCCCCCGCCGCCTCCTCGGCTCGGTCTTCGTCCTCGCCTCGGTGATCACGGCAGCCCTCAGCCTGGACGCCACGGTGGTCCTGCTGACCCCGGTGGTCTTCGCGACGGCGGCCCGCATGAACACCGACCCCCGCCCCCACAGCTACGCCTGCGCGCACCTGTCGAACACGGCCTCGCTCCTGCTCCCCGTCTCCAACCTCACGAACCTCCTGGCCTTCGCGGCCGCGGGCCTCACCTTCACCCGCTTCGCCGCCCTGATGGCCCTCCCCTGGCTGGCCGCCATAGCCGTCGAATACGCCCTACTCCGCCACCACTTCAAAACCACCCTCACCACCCCCGCCCGCGAAGCAACCCCCACCCGCAAACCCACCGAACCCACCCCCGAACCCACCACCCCCATCCCCCTCTTCCCCCTCCTCACGGTGGCGGCCACCCTGGCCGGCTTCGCCCTGGCCCCCGCCCTCGGCATCGGCCCCGGCTGGGTGGCGACCGCCGGCGCCGCCGTCCTCGCCGTACGCGCCCTCTCCCACCGCCGCACCACCCCCGCCGCCCTCCTCCACTCCGCCGCGATCCCCTTCCTGGCCTTCGTCCTGGCCCTGGGCGTGGTCGTACGCGCCGTGGTGGACAACGGCCTGGGCCGGGCCCTCACCCACCTCCTCCCGGACGGCACCTCCCTCCCCGCCCTCCTGGCCACAGCCGCCCTGGCCGCCGTCCTCGCGAACCTGATCAACAACCTCCCGGCCGTCCTGGCCCTGGCCCCCCTGGCCGCCCCCTCAGGCCCCGGAGCCGTCCTCGCCGTCCTCATCGGCGTGAACATCGGCCCCAACCTCACCTACGCCGGCTCCCTCGCCACCCTCCTCTGGCGCCGCATCTCCCACACCCACGACCAGCCGGTCCCCCTCCGCGAGTTCACGGTCCTGGGCCTCCTGACCACCCCCGCCACCCTCCTCACCGCCACCCTCGCCCTCTGGCTCTCCCTCACCCTCATAGGCCCCTGACCCGAACGAGGGACCGCCCCCACCGCCCGCACCCACCCGTCGTAGTGGACCGCCCCTCCTCCCCACCCCCTCCCATCCCCACAAGGAGTTCTCACACCAGAACCCACCCCCCACGGAAGCGACCCCCGATGCCAAGCCCTCAACCCCACAGGTCCCACCCCCTGCACGACCGCCTGGCCCTCCGCCTGGCAGCGGCCATCCCCGCAGCCCTTGCCCTGGCCCTCTTACCGGCGCCCTGCGCACACGCCGGAGCCATCGGCTCCACCCCTGTAGCCACCTTCGACTACGAGGTCGGAGGCCTGAAGACGAAGATCCCGACGGGCTGCATGTTCACCCACGTCATCCGCGGCGCCGGGAAGAAGATCACGTACCAGAACGCAGCCGTCGACTGCGGCTTCGTCGGCGCCCTGAGCTCGGGTTTCTGCAACTGGCGCATCGACTTCACGTACGCCGACACCGGCAACAAGACGTACAAGACCTCACGCGGCAAGACCCACACCGAGTGCCGGATCAACCCCCAGCGCGACAACGCCCCCCAGACCCTGCCCCGCTACGGCAAGGCGTGCGCGCACCTCAACATCAACGGCGTCCGCCGGGTCAGCCAGTGCCACCACATCACGAGGTGACCCCCATGCCGCCCCCACAAGCGACCGGCGACCGCCCCGTCACTCCCCGGCGCCCGGCCACCCTCGCCTTCCTCGCCGGAACGGCAGCCTCCCTGGCCTTCTTCGCCTTCTTCCCAGGCCTCCCGCACGTCATCGACTGGGGCGCCATCCTCGTCTCCCTCACCACCGGCGCCCTGTCCCGCTGGACCTACCGCACCTGGCACAAGAAAAGGCCCAACCCCCCCAAGCCCTAACCTTCGCCCGAACCCCCAGGGCCTGGCCCACCCCCGGACCAGGCCCTGAACGCCGAGGGGCGGCTGAGGTTGAGCCGCTACAACGCAGTCAGGGCCGGTCTCCCCTAAGGGAAACCGGCCCTGATCTGGTCTTACTCTGTCGGGGTGGCGGGATTTGAACCCACGACCTCTTCGTCCCGAACGAAGCGCGCTGCCAAGCTGCGCTACACCCCGATTGTCGCTGTGATCGGGCCTGGGCCCTGGCGACATCGATTACTCTAGCGGACCCTCGCGCTGAGACGAAATCCGGTTTTCCGCGGGGGCGGGGCGGAGGCGGTCGGTGAGGACCAGGGTGCGGCCGAGGGCGTAGAAGGCCAGGCCGAGGACGGCCGAGTTCAGGGCGACGCGGGCGTAGCCCAGCTCGGCGGCGTCGATGAAGGGGTACGTGTAGCGGGCCGGCGCGCCGGGGGAGAGGAGGGCGCCGCGGGTCAGGGCGAAGGCCACGTACGCGAGGGGGTACGCCAGCCAGAGGAGGGCGTGGCGGGGGACGAGGGCGCGCGGGGCGGTCAGGAGGAGGAAGTCGGCCAGGGCGGCGAGCGGGGTCACCGTGTGGAGGAGCTGGTTGGCGACCGCCCGCGCCCCGGTGAGCCCGGCGATGTCCTCGGCGGCGTTGAAGGGGCTGGAGGGGTTCGCGAGCACCAGGTGGTACACGAGCCCGGTGATCAGGATGAAGAGGAGGACCCCGCCCGTCCAGAGGGCGGGCAGGGGCGGGCGGCGGGTCCAGGTCCGGGCGGCCGAGAGCGCGAAGACGACGGCGACCAGGATGTTCGTCCAGATCGTGAAGAAGGACAGCACCACCGGGACGCTGCCCTGCACGCACTCGATGACCACCCCGGTCAGCGCGGCGGCGCAGACCAGGGCCCGGAAGGCGGCGGCGGGGCGGGAGGGCATCAGGTGGCGGTTCCGTCGGGTGTCAGGTCTTCGGGACCAGGGTGAGGAGGGTGGCCTCCGGCGGGCAGGCGAAGCGGACCGGGGTGAAGCGGTTGGTGCCGCAGCCCGCCGAGACGTGCAGGTACGAGCGGTGGCCGCCGGCCTCGTGGGTGGAGAGGCCCTTGACCCGGTCGGTGTCCAGGTCGCAGTTGGTGACCAGGGCCCCGTAGAAGGGGATGCACAGCTGGCCGCCGTGCGTGTGCCCCGCCAGGACCAGCGGGTAGCGGTCCGCGGCGAAGGCGTCCAGCGCCCGCAGGTACGGCGCGTGGACCACCGCGATCGAGAAGTCCGCGTCGGCCACGGGCCCGCCCTCGACCATCGCGTACCGGTCCCGCTTGATGTGCGGGTCGTCCAGGCCGGTGAAGGCGAGGTCCAGGTCCGGCAGCTTCAGCCGGCCGCGGGTGTTGGTGAGGTCGACCCACCCGGCCTCGTCGAAGGCGTCCTTCATGCCCTCCCACGGGTTGTGCACGGCGCCGACCACCGGCTTGTTGCCGTTCAGCCCGTGCCGGCCCTGCACCTTCTCGATCAGGTAGCGCCCGGGGTTGCGCAGCCGCGGCCCGTAGTAGTCGTTCGACCCGAAGACGTACACGCCGGGGAACTCCATCAGCGGCCCGAGCGCGTCGAGCACGTCCGGTACGCCCTCGGTGTCGGAGAGGTTGTCGCCCGTGTTCACCACGAAGTCGGGGCGCAGCCCGGCCAGGGACTGCAGCCAGCGCCGCTTCTTGTGCTGTCCGCGTACCATGTGGATGTCGGACACCTGGAGGATCCGCAGCGGCCGCATCCCGCGCGGCAGTACGGGTACGCTCACCCGCCGCAGTCGGAAGGACCGGGCTTCGAACCCGGCGGCATAGGCCACTCCGGCGGCCCCGACGGCCGCGATCCCCGCGGTGACCTTGAGCGGGACTCCGTAACGCGCGTGCATCCCCATATGGTCGCAGACGCCGAAAACAGGTGGGCGCCGCCGCCCCCGCACCTGGCAGACTCGGGGCATGACCACGCTCAAGGCCAAGCTCCAGGAAGACCTCACCACCGCCATCAAGGCGCGCGACGAGCTGCGCTCGTCCACGCTCCGGCTGACCCTTTCCGCCATCACCAAGGAGGAGGTCGCGGGCAAGGTCGCGCGCGAGCTCTCCGACGAGGAGGTCCTCAAGGTGATCGCGAAGGAGGCGAAGAAGCGCCGCGAGGCGTCCGACGCCTTCGCGCAGGGCGGTCGCCCCGAGCAGGCCGAGCGGGAGAACGCGGAGGGCGAGGTGCTCGCCGGGTACCTGCCCAAGCAGCTCTCCGACGAGGAGCTGGAGGACATCGTGGCGCAGGCCGTGGAGGAGGCCCGGGCGGCCGGCGCCGAGGGGCCGCGCGCGATGGGCTCCGTCATGAAGATCGTGAATCCGAAGGTGGCCGGCCTGGCGGACGGCGGCCGCGTCGCCGCCGTCGTCAAGCAGCTCCTGTCCTGAGAGCGGAAAAGGGGAGGGCCCCGGCCGGACGTCCGGCCGGGGCCCTCCCCTTTTCCGCGTATCGCCGCGTACTCCTGCGTACCGCTGTGCCGTACCTGCTCAGCGGCCTTCCGGGCCGCCCAGCAGGCCCGGGTCCACCGGGAGGTCCGGGAAGGGGTTCTCCGGGTCGGTGCCGCCGGTGCCTCCGGTGCCCCCGCCGCCGGTGCCCGCGCCCTGGGTCGCGCCGCCGCGGCCGCCGTCCGCCGGGTCCTCGTCCCCGGGCTTGCCGTCGCGGTTCTTCTTGGGCTTGCGCTTGTCGGGCTTGCCCTTGCCGCCCGGGTTGGGCTTCGGGGCGTCCGGGATGTGGATGGTGACGAAGTCCGGGGCCTCGCGGCCGGCGAGGGCGCCGGATACGGCGTCGCGCCAGATCGGGCCGGGCAGCCCGCCGCCGTAGACCTTGGGGTAGTACTCGCCGCCGATGGTGATGTCCTCCATCGAGACCTGCTTGTCGCCGGGGGAGCCGACCCAGGTCGCACCGGCCATGTTCGGGGTGTACCCGACGTACCAGGCGTTGTAGCGGGAGTCGGTGGTGCCGGTCTTGCCCGCGCTGTCGCGGTCGTTGAGGCCGGCCGACAGGCCCGTACCGGAGTCGACCACTCCGCGCAGCAGGGTGTTGACGGTGTCGGCGGTCTTCTCCGTCATCACCCGCTCACAGGTGGACTTCGGGACCTCCAGCGACTTGTTGTGCGCGTCGGTGATCGACTCGATGGCGACCGGCGAGCAGTACGTGCCGCGGTTGGCGAAGGTCGCGTAGGCGTTGGCCATGGTCAGCGGGGACATGCCCTCGGTGCCGAGCGAGATGGCGGGGCTCTCGGGGAGCTTCTTGCCGTCGGCGCGGATGACGCGGAGCTTCTCCGTCATCTCGTTGAGGGGGCACAGGCCCATCTCGCCGATCATCTCCACGAAGTACGTGTTGACCGACATCTCCATGGCCTTCTTGAGGTCGTACGGGCCGACCTCCGACTCCGACTCGTTGGGGACCCGCTCGCCGTTGGTGTTGACCCACGGGTTGCCGCTGCAGGTCTGTACCGGGCTCGGGTACTCCATCTCGTACGGGGAGCCGTAGATCTTCGTGGCCGGCATGCCCCGCTCCAGGGCCGCCGCCGCCACGAAGGGCTTGAAGGTGGATCCGGTCGGGAAGCCGAAGTTCGAGCCGCCGAGCTTGCGGTCCACGGAGAAGTTGATCTGGGTCTCGTTCGTCCCGAAGCCGTACGGGCGGGACTGGCCCATCGCCAGGACCTTGCCCGTGCCCGGCTGGACCAGGGTGACGGCCGTGGCCACGTCGTCGCTCTGGTAGACGTGGTCCTTGATGGACTCGTTGACGGAGTCCTGGGACTGGGGGTCCAGGGTGGTGCGGACGGTGAGTCCGCCCTGGTTCCAGATCTTGGCGCGGGCCTCCTTCGTCTTCCCGAAGACCGGGTTCGACAGGAAGGTCGCGCGGACGTAGTCGCAGAAGAAGCCCGCGCCGCTGACGGCCGTGATGCAGCCGTTCTTGGGCTTGGTGACGTTCAGCTTGATGGGTGCGGCCTTCGCCTCGTCGGCCTCGGACTGCGAGATGTCCTTTATGTCCGCCATGCGCTGGAGGACGATGTTCCGCCGGTTCTTGGCCTCTTCCGCGTCGTTCACGGGGTCGTACCGGCTGGGGGACTGCACGAGCCCGGCCAGCAGGGCCGACTCCGGCAGGGTCAGGTCGCGGGCGGGCTTGCTGAAGTAGCGCTGGGCCGCGGACTCGATCCCGTAGGCCTGCTGTCCGAAGAAGGTGATGTTCAGGTAGTTCTCGAGGATCTTCTTCTTGCCGAGCTCCTCCTCGACCTGGATCGCGTACTTCAGCTCGCGGATCTTGCGCCCGAGGCTCTTCTGCTGCGCCTCGGCCACCTTGGCCGGGTCGTCGCCGGCCTCTTCCACGAAGACGTTCTTCACGTACTGCTGGGTGAGGGTGGACGCGCCCTGCGCGGCCCCGCCCGACTGCGCGTTGCGGTTCACCGCGCGCAGGATGCCCTTGAGGTCGATCGCGCCGTGCTCGTAGAAGCGCGAGTCCTCGATGGCGATGATCGCCTTCTGCATGTACGGGGAGATCGCCGTGAGCGGGACGACCTTCCGGTCGCGCGAGTAGACGGTCGCGATCAGACCGCCCTCGGAGTCGAGGATGGTGGTGCGCTGACTCAGCGGCGGGGTCTTCAGGTTGGCGGGGATCTCGTCGAACCCCTCCACCGTGCCCTTCGCCGCCAGGCCGAGCGCGCCCGCACCGGGGATCGCGATCCCGGCGAGCACGACTCCGGCGAGAACGGAGACCCCGAGGAACTTGGCGGCCTGCTGGCTCCCCGTGAGCCCTCCGCCCGAGCGCTTCTTTGCCATGGGGGCAGCCTACGTTCTCATTCGCCGGACACGCGTATATGCCTTGGCCTAAGCTGCCCTCAACTGTCACAGCAGCGCCGCCGCACATCAACCCCCCGGTGCGACTTTCACCCTTCCCGGACGGGGTGGACTCATGTCCGAATCCCCCGGATCCGTCAGCCGGCGTCCGATCTGACTTGAGTGAATTGCCCCGAATTGGCCAAAGATGTCGGGCATGTCGCCCCATCACTCCGTCGGGTGATCTCGCGCTCACGCATAGTCCGTTCGGGCCATTCAAGATTGGGCCCGTCGGGGGTGTTGCGGCCGTGCCTCCCTTCCGTAACGTCCTCAAC
The DNA here is from genome assembly GCF_055600495.1 of Streptomyces sp. NPDC038213. NCBI lineage: Bacteria > Bacillati > Actinomycetota > Actinomycetes > Kitasatosporales > Streptomycetaceae > Streptomyces > Streptomyces sp. NPDC038213. The sequence continues at coordinate 187,784 of NZ_JBVJYM010000011.1, read as the reverse complement.
TGGCAGCGGTGAATATGCCGCTGCCGCCGTGGGGGAGCCTCGATTCGGGAGAGGACGGCGCCGCAATGGGCTGGGTAACCGACTGGAGTGCGCAGGCAGCCTGCCGCACTACCGATCCGGATGAACTGTTCGTTCAAGGTGCAGCGCAGAACAGGGCCAAGGCGGTGTGCACCGGTTGCCCGGTGCGGACCGAATGCCTGGCCGACGCACTCGACAACCGCGTCGAGTTCGGAGTGTGGGGCGGTATGACCGAACGGGAGCGGCGCGCACTTCTGCGCCGGCGTCCCACGGTCACCTCCTGGCGCAGGCTGCTCGAAACCGCTCGCACGGAGTACGAGCGCAGTACGGGCATCCTCAGCGTCGACGAGGCCGTGGAAGCGGCCACGGGCGTTCCGTACGAGACGTACGCCGCCGCCGGATAGTCCCGGCGACGGACTTCATGCTCCGGCCGGGGACCCGGTCGCGAGCCGATCACCGATGGCCCGCAGCCCGGCGAGGTCGTGCACATCGCCGGGCAGGGCGGCCACCTCGGCCACCGCCACTTCGGGATGCAGCGAGGTGAAGCGGTCACGCGTGCGCTGCTCGCGCGCGATCACCTGCATCCGCTCGGCGTGCAGCCGCAGCAGACCCGCCATGAGCTCGTCCGCCGTGAACCCGTCCGGCGCGAGTCCGGCCGCAGCGGGACCGGTCCCCGCGACTCCGTCCGCGGCGAGTCCTTCCGCAGCGAGTCCTTCCTTCGCAGGCGCGTCCGCCGTACGTGCGTTCGTCGTGGGCTCGTCACGCACACCAGCTTTCCCGGGCACCTGATCCACAATGCCGGGTCCCTCAAGATTCTCCGCGGCCGCCAGCGACCGCTCCGCCGAGAGCCCCGCGGCCCCGCTCCCGTGCACCCGGTTGAGCACCAGCCCCGCCAGCGGCATGTCCTCCGCCGCCAGCCGCTCCACGAAGTACGCGGCCTCGCGCAGCGCGTCCGGCTCCGGTGCCGCCACCACCAGGAAGGCCGTCCCCGGCGCCTGGAGCAGCCGGTACGTGGCGTCCGCGCGGGTCCGGAAGCCCCCGAACATGGTGTCCATCGCCGCCACGAAGGTCTGCACGTCCTTCAGCAGCTGGCCCCCCAGCAGTTTGCCGAGGGTGCCCGTCATCATCGACATGCCGACGTTCAGGAACTTCATCCCGGCCCGGCCGCCCACCTTCGCCGGGGCCATCAGCAGGCGGATCAGCTTCCCGTCGAGGAAGGACCCCAGCCGCTTCGGCGCGTCCAGGAAGTCCAGCGCGGACCGGCTCGGCGGGGTGTCCACGATGATCAGGTCCCAGTCGTCCCGGGCCCGCAGCTGCCCCAGCTTCTCCATCGCCATGTACTCCTGCGTGCCCGCGAAACCGGCCGACAGGGACTGGTAGAAGGGGTTCTCCAGGATCGCCCGCGAGCGCTCCGGGTCCGCGTGCGCCTCGACGATCTCGTCGAAGGTCCGCTTCATGTCCAGCATCATCGCGTGCAGCCCGCCGCCCGCGGAGGCGTCGATTCCGTCCACCCGGCGCGGGGTGTTGTCCAGCGAGCCGATGCCCATGGACTGGGCCAGCCGCCGGGCCGGGTCGATGGTCAGCACCACCGCCGTGCGGCCGCGCTCGGCCGCCCGCAGCCCCAGCGCCGCCGCCGTGGTCGTCTTGCCGACCCCGCCGGAACCGCAGCACACCACGATCCGGGTCTGCGGATCGTCCAGCAGCCGGTCCACGTCGAGCCGGGCCGTCGCCGTGCCCGCTCCCGGGGCCGCTCCCGTATGCGTCCGCACGTCCGTTCCCGCGCCCTGCGCCGTCATGCGCCGCTCACCTGCTTCCGCAGCTCGGTGGCCAGTTCGTACAGCCCGGCCGGGTCCACGCCCGTACCGAGCAGGGGGAGTTCGTACGCCTCCACGCCCAGCCCCGCGAGGACGGCGCGCTGCTCCCGCTCCAGGGCCACCCGCGCCGCGTGCTCCGCCGCCTCGCCGAGCAGGGCGGCCACCAGGGCCTCCCGGCCGCCGCCGTCCGCCGGCCCCGCCAGGTCGGGTCCGTCCGGGCCGGGCCCCTGCGGGCCCAGGCCCGCCCGGTCCAGGGCCGCGGCCACCTCCGCGCGCCGCCCGTCCGAGACGGCCCGCAGGGCGCTCTCGTCGAGGTGGTGCGGGCGGACCATGTTCACGATGACCCGGCCCGCCGGGAGCCCCGCCGCGGCCAGCTCCGCGAGCCCGTCCGCGGTCTCCTGTACGGGCATCTCCTCCAGCAGGGTGACCAGGTGCACCGCCGTGTCCGCGGACTTCAGCACCTTCATCACGGCCTGCGCCTGGTGGTGCACCGGCCCGAACCGGGCCAGCCCCGCCACCTCGTCGTTCACGTTGAGGAACCGGGTGATCCGGCCGGTCGGCGGGGCGTCCATGACCACGTGGTCGTAGACGAACCGGCCCGCCTTGTCCGTCCGCCGGACCGCCTCGCAGGCCTTGCCGGTCAGCAGGACGTCCCGCAGCCCCGGCGCGATCGTCGTGGCGAAGTCCACCGCCCCCAGCTTCTTCAGGGCGCGGCCCGCCGTACCGAGCTTGTAGAACATCTGGAGGTAGTCCAGCAGGGCCTGCTCGGCGTCGATGGCCAGCGCGAACACCTCGCCGCCCCCCGGTGCCACCGCGATCTTCCGCTCCTCGTACGGCAGGGCCTGCGTACCGAAGAGCTGCGCGATCCCCTGCCGGCCCTCGACCTCCACGAGGAGGATCCGCCGGCCCTCGGTCGCGAGGGCGAGCGCGAGTGCCGCGGCGACCGTGGTCTTACCGGTGCCGCCCTTGCCGCTGACCACCTGGAGCCTGCTCACGCGTCGAGACTAACGACTGGCGCCCGCCGCCGTGCAGGAGGTCCGCGAGGTCCCGGCCGGCGGGCGCCAGGCACTACGCTCGCCTGCATGAAGAAGTTCGAATACGCGACTGTCCCGCTGCTCGTCCACGCCACGAAGCAGATCCTCGACACCTGGGGCGAGGACGGCTGGGAGCTCGTGCAGGTCGTGCCCGGCCCGAACAACCCCGAGCAGCTGGTGGCCTACCTCAAGCGGGAGAAGGCATGAGCGCCGTCGAGAGCCGCCTGGCCGAGCTCGGTCTGACCCTGCCCGAGGTGGTCCCGCCGCTGGCCACGTACCAGCCGGCCGTCCGCTCGGGCGCGTACGTCTACACCGCGGGCCAGCTGCCCATGGTGCAGGGCAAGCTCCCGCTGACCGGCAAGGTCGGCGCCGAGGTCTCCGCCGAGGAGGCCAAGGAGCTCGCCGCGACCTGCGCGCTGAACGCGCTCGCCGCGGTCAAGTCGGTGGTCGGAGACCTCGACAGGATCGTGCGGGTCGTGAAGGTGGTCGGCTTCGTCGCCTCCGCCCCCGACTTCACCGGCCAGCCCGGTGTCATCAACGGCGCGAGCGAGCTGCTCGGCCAGGTCCTCGGGGAGAAGGGCGTGCACGCGCGCAGCGCCGTGGGCGTCTCCGTGCTGCCGCTGGACGCGCCGGTCGAGGTCGAGTTCCAGGTCGAGGTCGCGGACTGACGACCGCGGGGCCCGCCGGTCTGCGGCGGGCCCCGCGCGGGCCGGGCCTCGAACATCGGGACGGATGGCCGTAGCATCCCGCCATGCCGAATGGGTCGAATGGTCAAAGCGGTGGGACCGCTCAGAACGGTCAGAGCAGTGGGGCCGCTCAGCACGGCCGGAGCAGCGGTACGGGCGCACCCGGCCGGGACGGCGGCACCACCGTCGGCGGCCAGTGGTACCCCCCGGAGTGGCCCGACCGCATCCGCGCCCTCGCGGACGGCACGCTGACCCCCGTGGCGCCCAAGCGGGCCGCCACCGTCATGCTGCTGCGCGACACGGGCGCCGGCCCCGTGGTCCACATGCTGCGCCGCCGGGCCTCCATGGCCTTCGCGGGCGGCGCGTACGCCTATCCCGGCGGCGGGGTCGACCCGCGCGACGACGACCACCTCGTCGGCTGGGCCGGGCCCCCGCTGGAGAGCTGGGCCGAGCGCCTCGGCACCGACCCCGCCACCGCCCAGGCCATCGTCTGCGCCGCCGTCCGCGAGACCTACGAGGAGTCCGGGGTGCTGCTCGCGGGCCCCGCCGCGGACCGGGTCGTCGGCGACACCACCGGCGAGGACTGGGAGGCCGACCGGCAGGCGCTGGTCGCCCGCGAACTGTCCTTCGCGGACTTCCTCGACCGGCGCGGACTGCTGCTGCGCTCCGACCTGCTGGGCGCCTGGGCCCGCTGGATCACCCCGGAGTTCGAGCCCCGCCGCTACGACACCTGGTTCTTCGTCGCCGCCCTCCCGGAGGGCCAGCGCACCCGCAACGCCTCCACCGAGGCCGACCGCACGGTGTGGACCCGTCCCGCGGACGCCGCCGCCGGGTACGACAGGCGCGAGCTGCTGATGATGCCGCCGACCATCTCCACCCTGCGCTCGCTCCAGCCGTACGGGACCGCCGCAGAGGCCCTCGCGGCCGCGGCCGGGCAGGACCTGGCGCCGGTGCTCGCGCAGGCCACACTGGAGAACGGGGAGCTCGTACTGAGCTGGCCCGGCCACGACGAGTTCACCAAGCGCGTCGAGTCGAAGGGAGACGGGTCATGACGGACGCGGCGGCCCTGCCCGGACAGCCCCGCGGGGTGGTGTCCTCCGGCGCCGCCACGGCGCGGGCGGTCAACGTGCTCGCCCCCAACCCGTCCGCGATGACCCTGGACGGCACCAACACCTGGATCGTCTCCGAACCGGACTCCGAGCTCGCCGTGGTCGTCGACCCGGGCCCGCTCGACGAGGCCCACCTGCGCCGGGTCGTGGCCACCGCCGAGGAGGCCGGCAAGCGGATCGCGCTGACCCTGCTGACCCACGGGCACCCCGACCACGCCGAGGGCGCCGGCCGCTTCGCGGAGCTGACGCGCACGAAGGTGCGGGCCCTGGACCCGGCCCTGCGGCTCGGCGACGAGGGGCTGGCCCCGGGCCGGGCGATCCGCGTGGGCGGGCTGGAGATGCGGGTGGTCCCGACCCCCGGGCACACCGCCGACTCCCTCTCCTTCCACATCCCCGCGGACCGGGCGGTGCTCACCGGCGACACGATCCTGGGCCGCGGCACCACGGTCGTGGCCCATCCGGACGGCCGGCTGGGCGATTACCTGGACTCGCTGCGGCGGCTGCGCTCGCTGACGGTCGACGACGGGGTGGACACGGTCCTGCCGGGGCACGGCCCGGTGCTCGACGACGCCCAGGGCGCGGTGGAGTACTACCTCGCGCACCGGGCGCACCGGCTGGCGCAGGTGGAGACCGCCGTGGAGAACGGTTTCCGCACCCCGGCGGAGGTGGTGGCGCACGTGTACGCGGACGTGGACCGTTCCCTGTGGCCCGCGGCCGAGTGGTCGGTCCGCGCCCAGCTGGAGTACCTGCGCGAGCACGGGCTGATCCCGGGCGGGCCGCCGATCTGAGCGGCGGCCGGGCATCCGCACGCCTGCTGAGTACCCGTCAGTAGGCTTCGGGTATGGACATATTCGTCATTTTCGCCGTGCTCGTCGCGGCGGGCTCGATCACCGGCTCCCTCACGCTCCGGATCCGCGCCGTGGAGCGCAAGGCGGACCGGCTGGACCGCCGGCTCGGCCTGCTCCTCGACCACCTCGGCGTCGAGGAGCCCGAGACCGAGGGCCTGGACGAGGTGCGGGAGCTGGTCCGGCAGGGCAAGGACATCGACGCCGTACGCGTCTACCGGCGGCGGACCGGCGCCGGCCTGCGCGAGGCCAAGCGGGCCGTGGACGCGCTGGAGCTGTAGCGGGCGGTGTGCGCGGCGGCCAGCCAGGGACCGAGGTCCCCGGTGTACCCGGCCAGGACCCGCTCCGCCGCCCCCGCCGGGAGCCGCCCCGCGGCCACCTCCGCCGCCGCGCGGACCTGCGCGGCCCGGTCCGGGCCCTGCGCGGTCCCCGGGTGCCGGGCGGCGAATGCCTCGGCCTGCGCGGCCGGCTCACCCGCCCAGGGCCCCGCCCCGGGGGCGACGAGGGTGTAGGCGGCCTGGACGAGCCGCCGCGCGCAGGACCGGGCCCGCTCGGGGGTGGCCGGCGCGTCGCGCAGGCGCGCGAGGGCGGTGCCGAGGCCGGTGTCGGCGCGGTAGCGGGGCAGGTGCTCGGCGAGGTCGGCCCCGAGCAGCGGTACGCACTGGCAGGCCGTGAACCAGCCGAGTCCGTACCGCTCCTCCTCGGACAGGACGGCCTCCTTGCCCACGAGCAGCACCTCGGCCCCTTCAGCTCCGGCAGGCTCTTCAGGCCCCGCGGGCTCCTCTGCCCCCGCAGGCTCCTCAGCCCCCGCGGGTCCGCCCGGCGGCAGCTGCGCCCGCAGGCCGTCGGAGAGGGCCTGGCCGGTGGCCCGGTCCGCGGGGCCCGGCTCGGCGTGCAGGACCAGCAGCAGGCCGAGGGGGCCGGGGCGGCCGAGCGGCAGGGGCCCGTACAGGTACGCGCTGTGCAGCCGCCCGCCGAAGGACTCCGCGGCCAGGGACCGGGCCGCGGCCACCGCGGGCCGGTGCGCGGGCGCGATCAGGCCGAGTCCGCCCGTGCGCTCGACGAAGGCCTGCCCGCCGGAGGGCTCTCCGCCGGAGGGCTCCCCGCGCCCCGCAGCCGGCTCACGGCCCCCGTGGTTCCCGCCCGGCTCGTGCCCCTCGCGTCCGTCCATGGCCCCACTGTGCGGTTCCCGCGGCCGGCGACGGCGGCCCCACGCCCGCGCGGCGGCCGCGGGGCCGCGTACGGGCGCAGCCCGCCCGCAGGCGCCGTCTGCGCGTCCCGGGGCGCCCGTACGCCCCTCCGGGGCCCCGGGACGTACGGAAGGGGCCCCACCGGGCGGTGGGGCCCCTTCCGGAAGCCTGGGGTCCGCGGCCGGTACGGGCCGCGGGTCCGCGTCAGCGCGAGCGCTTCGCGAGGCGCTCCACGTCGAGGAGGATCACCGCGCGGGCCTCCAGCCGCAGCCAGCCGCGGCCGGCGAAGTCGGCGAGGGCCTTGTTCACCGTCTCGCGGGAGGCGCCGACGAGCTGGGCCAGCTCCTCCTGCGTGAGGTCGTGCACCACGTGGATGCCTTCCTCGGACTGGACGCCGAAGCGGCGCGACAGGTCGAGGAGGGCGCGGGCGACGCGGCCGGGCACATCGGAGAAGACCAGGTCGGACATCTGGTCGTTGGTCTTGCGCAGGCGGCGGGCGACGGCGCGCAGCAGGGCGCTGGCCACCTCGGGCCGGGCGTTCAGCCAGGGCTGGAGGTCGCCGTGGCCCAGGCCGAGCAGCTTGACCTCGGTCAGCGCGGTGGCCGTGGCGGTGCGCGGGCCCGGGTCGAAGAGCGACAGCTCGCCGATCAGCTCGCCGGGGCCGAGGACGGCGAGCATGTTCTCGCGGCCGTCGGGGGAGGTGCGGTGCAGCTTGACCTTGCCCTCGGTGACCACGTAGAGGCGGTCGCCGGGGTCGCCCTCGTGGAACAGGGCGTCACCGCGGGCGAGGGTCACCTCGCCCATGGATGCGCGGAGCTCCGCGGCCTGCTCGTCATCGAGCGCCGCGAAGAGCGGGGCGCGCCGCAGAACGTCGTCCACGAGTCTCTCTCCTCTGTCGACCTGCTCAGGGGACCGTGCTCCCCATTTTGCAGGACGCAACAAACAGTGCGATCGATCACAAGGATGCCGGACGTACGGGTGTGCTGTGCTGCCCGGGGCCAATCGGGGCGGTGTTACCTGAGGTCCGGGCGCCATGTCAGTGCCTGCCCTTAGGCTGGCCGGGTGTCCAATAAGCCGGTGAGAGCACAGGCCAAAGGGCCTGCGGGTGTGACCGCAGCCCCCGATTCAGCTGTGGGCGAACAGAGCCCTCCGAAGGACCCCGGGCGCCCCGTGAAGAAGGCGGCAAAGGCCGCGAAAGCCCCCGCGCAGCCCGCGGGCAAAGCTTCGGCCAAGAAGCCCTCCGCGAAGCCCTCCGCGAAGCCGGAGTCGCACCTGGCGATGGTCCGCCGGGCCCGCCGCATCAACCGCGAGCTCGCCGAGGTCTACCCGTACGCCCATCCGGAGCTCGACTTCCGCAACCCCTTCGAGCTCCTGGTCGCCACGGTCCTGTCCGCCCAGACCACCGACCTGCGCGTCAACCAGACCACCCCGGCCCTCTTCGCCGCGTACCCCACCCCCGAGGACATGGCCGCGGCCGCCCCCGAGGACCTGGAGGAGATCATCCGCCCGACCGGGTTCTTCCGGGCGAAGGCGAAGTCCCTCCTCGGCCTCTCCGCGGCCCTGCGCGACAACTTCGGCGGGGAGGTCCCCGGCCGCATCGAGGACCTGGTCACCCTGCCCGGCGTCGGCCGCAAGACCGCCAACGTGGTCCTCGGCAACGCCTTCGGCGTCCCGGGGATCACCGTGGACACCCACTTCGGGCGGCTGGTGCGCCGCTGGAAGTGGACCGAGCAGGAGGACCCCGAGAAGGTCGAGGCGGAGATCTGCGCGATCTTCCCCAAGAGCGAGTGGACGATGCTCTCCCACCGCGTCGTCTTCCACGGCCGCCGGATCTGCCACTCCCGCAGGCCCGCCTGCGGCGCCTGCCCGATCGCCCCCCTCTGCCCCGCGTACGGGGAGGGCGAAACGGACCCCGTGAAGGCCGCGAAGCTGCTCAAGTACGAGAAGGGCGGCCAGCCGGGCCAGCGGCTGAGCCCGCCCGCCGACTACCCGGGCCTGCCCGCCCCGCCCCTGGGCGGTGCGGCGACCTGAGCCCCGGGCGGCGGGAGGAACGAATCCGGCCCCGGGCCGCGTTGTGCCGGTGCGGGCGAGAACAGGGACAGGGGTGCCGATGACGCGGGCCATGCGGGACGAGACCACGGCCGGGGGCGCCTCGCGCCCGGGCCCGTACGAGCGCCGGGACGCCGCCGCGGGCCCGGTTCCGTACGGCCCCCCGGACCGCCCCGCGGGCTCCGCCCCGTACGGCCGCCCGGAGGAGCCGGACCGGCCCGTCCCCGTGACCGCGCACGGCCTGCCCGGCTGGCTCGACCCGGTGGTCGAGGCGGTGCGCACGGTCCGGCCCAGCCAGCTCAGCCGCTTCCTGCCGCCCGAGGACGGCGCGGGCCGCCAGTCCGCCGTGCTGGTGCTCTTCGGCGAGGGCGAGCGCGGCCCCGAGCTGCTCCTCATGGAGCGCTCCGGCACCCTGCGCTCGCATGCCGGGCAGGCCTCCTTCCCGGGCGGCGCCCTCGACCCGGAGGACGGGGACCCGCAGACCTCGGGCCCGCTGCGCGCGGCCCTGCGCGAGGCCGAGGAGGAAACCGGACTCGACCCCTCCGGGGTGCAGGTCTTCGGGGTGCTGCCGCGGCTCTACATCCCGGTCAGCCAGTTCGTCGTCACGCCCGTGCTCGGCTGGTGGCGCGAGCCCAGCCCGGTCGGGGCCGTGGACCCCGCCGAGACGGCGCGCGTGTTCACGGTCCCCGTGGCGGATCTCACGGATCCCGCGCACCGGGTCAGCGCGGTCCACCCGAGCGGGCACAAAGGCCCCGCATTTCAGGTCGAATCCGCCCTGGTCTGGGGGTTTACGGCCGGAGTGATCGACCGGATCATCCACTTCGCGGGCTGGGAGCGGCCCTGGGACCGGTCCCGGCAGGTCCCGATCGACTGGCGCGCATGAGACGGTGGCCCACGTGAACGTGCTGGACATCCTGCTGCTGCTCGCCGCCGTGTGGTTCGCGATCGTCGGCTACCGCCAGGGCTTCGTCGTCGGCATCCTGTCGGTGATCGGCTTCCTGGGCGGTGGCCTCGTCGCCGTGTCGCTGCTCCCCCTGATCTGGGATCAGCTGACCGACAAGGCCGACCTGTCCACCACCGCCATCGTCGTGGCGGTGGTCGTCGTCATCGTCTGCGCCTCCATCGGCCAGGCCTTCACCACCCACCTCGGCAACAAGCTGCGCCGGCACATCACGTGGTCGCCCGCCCGCGCCCTCGACGCCACCGGCGGGGCCCTGGTGAACGTGGTCGCGATGCTGCTCGTGGCCTGGCTGATCGGTTCTGCGCTGGCGGGCACCTCCCTGCCGACCCTCGGCAAGGAGGTCCGCAACTCCAAGGTGCTCCTGGGGGTCTCCCGGGTGCTGCCCGAGCAGGCGAACACCTGGTTCGCGGACTTCAGCTCCGTCCTCGCGCAGAACGGCTTCCCGCAGGTCTTCAGCCCGTTCTCCAACGAGCCGATCACGGAGGTCCGGCCCCCGGACCCGGCCCTGGTCGTCAGCCCCGTGGCCCAGCGCGCCAAGGCCTCCATCGTGAAGGTGGTGGGCACGGCGCCGAGCTGCAGCAAGGTCCTGGAGGGCACCGGCTTCGTCTTCGCCCCCGGCAGGGTCATGACGAACGCGCACGTGGTCGGCGGGGTCGCCGAGCCCACCGTCCAGATAGGCGGGGAGGGCAGGCTGTACGACGCCGAGGTCGTGCTCTACGACTGGGAGCGCGATATCGCCGTCCTGGACGTGCCCCGGCTCAAGGCCCCGGCGCTGGAGTTCGTCGAGGACGACGCGCGCACGGGCGCGGACGCGATCGTGGCCGGCTTCCCGGAGAACGGCGCGTACGACGTCCGCGCGGCCCGCGTCCGCGGCCGGATCAACGCCAACGGCCCCGACATCTACCACCGCGGCACGGTGCGCAGGGACGTGTACTCCCTGTACGCGACCGTCCGTCAGGGCAACAGCGGCGGGCCGCTGCTGACCGCGGAGGGGAAGGTGTACGGGGTGGTCTTCGCGAAGTCCCTGGACGACCCGAACACCGGCTACGCCCTCACCCTGGACGAGGTCCGCGACGACGTCCGGATCGGCAGGACCGCCACCGGGCGGGTCAACACCCAGGGCTGCGCCCTCTGAGGGCGGGGCCATCCCGTCCGGACGGCCCCGCCCTCAGCCGGCGCCCCGCACCTCAGGTGCGGGTATGGCGCAGTCTCGCCGAGACCCACCGGGCCCGGCGGCGCAGGATGCGCGGGATTCCGAGGCGGTGGTCGTCGCCGTGGTGCGAGCGGCCCGTCCCCTCGTGGCTGCCCGGCGCTGCGGCCGGGCGGGAGTTGCGTGCGGAGTCACCGTAGTCGTGCGTCCAGCCCATACTTCGACGTCTGCCCGGGCCCCATGGTCGGTAACCGCCCGGGGGCGCGCCAATTGGCCTATGCGCCGGGCATTTGAATGTTCGTAAGACGCACGTTCCCCCGGGGACTCCTGTGAATCCCCGGGTACGCGCCGGGGGAGGCCCGGGGAGGCCCCCACGGAAGCCCGGCCGGACCCGAGGCCCCGTCAGGAGCCTTTCAGCGGTCGGGTTCCGGGTCCTTCAGCCAGTTCACGAGCTCGGTGGAGAAGGCGGCCGGGTCCTCCTCGTGCGGGAAGTGCCCCAGCCCGTCGAAGAGCCGCCAGCGGTAGGGGGCTTCCACGTACTCGCCCGAACCCGCCGCGCTGCGGGTGCGCATCACCGGATCCAGTGAACCGTGCAGGTGCAGGGTGGGCACCCGGACCGGCCGCTTCATGCGCCGGTTGAACTGGAATCCGTCGGGGCGGCCCATGGAGCGCACCAGCCAGCGGTACGGCTCGATCGAGCAGTGCGCGGTGGACGGGATGCACATCGCTCGCCGGTAGACCTCGACGTCCTCGTCCTCGACGGGCCGCGGCCCGGACCACTCGCGGATCAGCTCGCCCACCAGGGCCCCGCCGTCCGCGACCAGCCGCCGCTCGGGCAGCCAGGGCCGCTGGAAGCCCCACACGTACGAGCCGGCGCGGCTCTGGGCGAAGTCCGACAGCATGGCGGAGCGCCAGCGGCGCGGGTGCGGCATGGAGGAGACCACGAGCCGGCGCACCAGCTTGGGCCGCATCGCCGCGGCCGTCCAGGCCAGGTATCCGCCCAGGTCGTGGCCGACGAGCGCGGCGTCCGGCTCGCCGAGGGAGCGGACCACCCCGGTGATGTCCAGGGCCAGGTTCACCGGGTCGTAGCCGCGGGGGGTGCGGTCGCTGCCGCCCACGCCGCGCAGGTCCATGGCGACCGCCCGGTACCCGGCGTCCGCCAGGGCGGCCATCTGGTGCCGCCAGGTCCACCAGAACTGGGGGAACCCGTGCAGCAGCAGGACCAGCGGCCCCTCACCCGTCTCGGCCACGTGGAACCGGGCGCCGTTCGCGGCCACGTCCCGGTGGAGCACCGCCCGGCCGTCGGGCAGGTCGAGCCGGACGGCCGTGGCGGCGGTGGGCGGAGCGGAATCGGGGGTGGGCGCTGTCATGCAGACGAGCGTGCCACACCCACGGCCTTGTCACTGACCGGCCGCGGGTGCGGCTTGACCGTCCCGACGAGGGCCGCGGTCTGCTTGACGGAGGCGATGGACTTCTCCGGCGGCTTGACCTTCTTGAACTTGGCCACGGCGAGCAGCGCGAGCAGCCCGGCCAGCAGCAGGAAGGCCGCGCCGACGATCAGGAAGGACCACGCGAGGCCCAGCCCGGTGTTGTGGATGCCGTACGCGGCGGCGAAGCTCAGCACCGGGATGGAGAAGAGCGCGATCACGCCGGCGACGACGAAGGCGGCGCTGCCGATGCCCACGCGCTTGGCGTCCTGCCGCAGCTCCGCCTTCGCCAGGGCGATCTCGTCGTGCACCAGGGCGGACATCTCCGCGGTGGCCGAGGCGACCAGCTGGCCGAGGCTCCGCTCGGCCCCCTGCACCCCTTGCTCCCCTGCGCTCATCGCTTTGCTCCCTCTCGTTCGCCGTGTGGGCCGTGGGTCGATCGTCTGTCAGATCATGCCGGACTGTCGACGCCGTCGCCGGACCCGGCTGCGACATTGGCCTTACGGCGGTGCTCGGCGGCCTTCTCCTCGTGGATCCGGGCCATCCGCAGGTGGTACTGCGGGTTGTCCTCCTCGTAGATGTCGGGGATGCCGTCCTGGTCCTCGTCGCGCTCCTCGGCCTCGGTCAGCGAACGGTACGTGCGGTTGCGGAGCTTGAGCACGACGGCGGCCAGCAGGGCGGCGGTGAAGGAGCCCAGCAGGACGGCCGCCTTGACCTCGTCGGTGAGGGCCTGGTCCCCGGCGAAGGCCAGTTCGCCGATGAGCAGCGAGACGGTGAACCCGATGCCGGCGAGGGTGGCCACGGCGAACACGTCGGGCCAGGCCAGGTCCTCGTTCAGCTCCGCCCTGGTGAAGCGGGCGGCGAGCCAGGTGCCGCCGAAGATGCCGAGGGTCTTGCCGAGGACGAGCCCGAGGACCACGCCGAGGGTCTCGGGCCGGGTGAAGACCTCGCCGACCGCCTTGCCGGAGAGGGAGACCCCGGCGGAGAAGAGGGCGAAGAGGGGGACGGCCAGTCCGGCGGACAGGGGGCGCACGAGGTGCTCGATGTGCTCGCCGGGGGAGTGGTCCTCGCCCTCCCTGCGGGTGCAGCGCAGCATGAGGCCCATGGCCACGCCGGCGATGGTGGCGTGGACCCCGCTGTTGTACATCAGGCCCCAGATCACCAGGGCGAGCGGGACGTACACGTACCAGCCGCGGACGCCCTTGCGGAGCAGGAACCAGAACAGGGCCAGCCCCAGGAAGGCCCCGATGAGCTGCGGGAACCTGATCTCGCTGGTGAAGAACACCGCGATGATGAGGATGGCGAAGAGGTCGTCGACCACGGCCAGCGTGAGCAGGAAGGCGCGCAGGGCGGAGGGCAGCGAGGTGCCGATCACCGCGAGGACCGCCAGCGCGAAGGCGATGTCGGTGGCCGTGGGCACGGCCCAGCCGTCCATGGAGCCGCCGCCGACGGTGTTCACGGCGGCGTAGACCAGGGCGGGTACGGCCATACCGCACAGGGCGGCGATGACGGGCAGGGCGGCGGCCTTGGGATCGCGCAGGTCGCCCGCGACCAGCTCGCGCTTGAGCTCGATTCCGGCGACGAAGAAGAAGACCGCGAGGAGCCCGTCGGCCGCCCAGTGCTGGAGGGAGAGGTCGAGCCCGAGGGCGGCCGGCCCGATGTGGAAGTTCCTGACGTCGGCGTAGCTGTCGCTCAGGGCCGGGATGTTGGCCCATACGAGCGCGGCGACGGCGGCGACGAGGAGGAGGACGCCGCCCACGGTCTCGGTGCGCAGGGCGTCGGCGACGTACTGCCGCTCGGGCAGCGAGAGCCGGCCGAGCAGCTTGCGACGGGTGCGGGGCGGGGCCACGGCGGATACCTCCGGGTCGGTCGACGGCATGGCGTTGCACTTGCCGACCAGACTTCCCGGCGCACCTGTGAGATTTTCCTTACTGAAGACTTTACAGCGTGTAGCGCACGGCCGTCCGGTGATCGTCACTTTATGTGCAAAAAGGGCATCCGGCGCGTTGCCGGATGCCCTTCCCGCGGGTGTGCCGTACGGGATCAGTCCTCGCTGCCCGCCGCCGGCAGCTTGGTCTGGATCAGGGACATCACCGAGGAGTCGGTGAGGGTGGTGACGTCGCCGAGCTCGCGGTTCTCCGCCACGTCGCGCAGCAGGCGGCGCATGATCTTGCCGGAGCGGGTCTTCGGGAGCTCCTGGACCGGCAGGATCCGCTTGGGCTTGGCGATCGGGCCGAGGGTGGCGCCCACGTGGTTGCGCAGGTCGGCGACGAGCCCCTCGTCCTCGGAGGCCGTACCGCGCAGGATCACGAAGGCCACGATGGCCTGTCCGGTGGTCTCGTCGGCGGCGCCGACCACGGCGGCCTCGGCGACCGACGGGTGCGAGACCAGGGCGGACTCGACCTCGGTGGTGGAGATGTTGTGGCCCGAGACGAGCATGACGTCGTCCACCCGGCCGAGCAGCCAGATGTCCCCGTCCTCGTCCTTCTTGGCCCCGTCGCCCGCGAAGTACTTGCCCTCGAAGCGGGACCAGTACGTGTCGATGAACCGCTGGTCGTCGCCCCAGATGGTGCGCAGCATCGAGGGCCACGGCTCGGTCAGGACCAGGTACCCGCCACCGCCGTTCGGCACCTCGCGGGCCTCGTCGTCCACGACGGTCGCGCCGATGCCGGGCAGGGCGCGCTGGGCGGAGCCGGGCTTGGTCTCGGTCACGCCGGGCAGCGGGGCGATCATCATGGCGCCGGTCTCGGTCTGCCACCAGGTGTCCACGATCGGGCAGCGGCCGCCGCCGATGTGATCGCGGTACCAGATCCAGGCCTCGGGGTTGATGGGCTCGCCCACCGAACCGAGCACGCGCAGGCTGGACAGGTCGAACTTGGCGGGGATGTCGTCCCCCCACTTCATGAACGTGCGGATGGCCGTCGGCGCGGTGTACAGGATCGTGACCCCGTACTTCTGCACGACCTCCCAGAAGCGGCCCTGGTGGGGGGTGTCCGGCGTGCCCTCGTACACGACCTGCGTGGCGCCGTTGGCCAGCGGGCCGTACACGATGTACGAGTGCCCGGTGACCCAGCCGATGTCGGCGGTGCACCAGTAGACGTCGGTCTCCGGCTTGAGGTCGAAGACGGCGTGGTGGGTGTACGCGGCCTGGGTGAGGTAGCCGCCGGAGGTGTGCAGGATGCCCTTCGGCTTCCCCGTGGTCCCCGAGGTGTACAGGATGAAGAGCGGGTGCTCGGCGTCGAAGGCCTGCGGGGTGTGCTCGGCGGACTGCCGGCCGACCAGCTCGTGCCACCAGACGTCGCGGCCCTCGGTGAAGGCGGTGTCCTGGCCGGTGCGCCGGACCACGAGCACGTGCTCGACCTGCGGGCACTTGGCCACGGCCTCGTCGATGGCGGGCTTGAGCGCGGAGGGCTTGCCCCGGCGGTAGCCGCCGTCGGCGGTGATGACCAGCTTGGCGTCGGCGTCCTGGATGCGGGAGGCCACGGCATCGGCGGAGAAGCCGCCGAAGACCACGGAGTGGGCCGCGCCCACGCGGGCGCACGCGAGCATCGCGACGACGGCCTCGGGGATCATCGGCAGGTAGACCGCGACCCGGTCGCCGGCCTGCACGCCCAGCTCGGTCAGGGCGTTCGCGGCCCGGGACACCTCGTCCTTGAGCTCGGCGTAGGTGATCGCGCGGCTGTCGCCGGGCTCGCCCTCGAAGTGGATGGCGACCCGGTCGCCGTTGCCCGCCTCGACGTGCCGGTCGACGCAGTTGTACGCGACGTTGAGCCTGCCGTCCGCGAACCACTTCGCGAAGGGCGGGTTGCTCCAGTCGAGGGTTTCGGTCGGCTCGGTGGCCCAGGTCAGCCGCCGGGCCTGCTCGGCCCAGAAGCCCAGCCGGTCCTCTTCGGCCCGGGTGTACGCCTCCGCCGTGACGTTGGCGTCGGCGGCCAGAGCGGCGGGCGGTGCGAACCGCCGCTCTTCCTTGAGCAGGTTGGCCAGGCTTTCGTTGCTCACGACATCTCCCTTTCCCAGGGTGTCCGTTGTGTCCCGGGCATAGCTCATCAGTCAGATGCCCAGGTGACAAGGGGTAACCGGAAATTGGTTTAGACCTATAGAACGGCGCGGTGGTCCGCACGCGCGCATGGCCCCTCCCCGCTGCAGGGTGCGGGGAGGGGCCACATACGTTCTCACGGCCGGGAGGCGCCGCAGGTTCAGGCAGAAGCCTCTTCCAGCGCGGATTGGCGCAATCCCGACCCCCGCGGCTGCTCCGACCGGCTGAGATCCGCGTACCCGCCGACCCGGTCGAAGACGTGGTCGTCGAAGAAGCCGTCACCTTCGGTGAGCAGGTAGGCCTGGGCCTCGCCCACGTGGAAGTACACGCCGTGCAGTTCGAGCGTGCCCTCCGCGAGCCGCCGGGCCACCGACTCGTGCGCCCGCAGGTGCTCCAGCTGCTGGACCACGTTGGTCAGGCAGAGCTGCTCGACCGCATCGGCCGGCAGCCTGCCCGAGATCCGCGCCCAGGGGTGGTTGCGGCTGGCCATCCGCTCCAGGCTCGGCAGCCCGTGCCGCAGCCAGCGGCGCAGCGGGGTCATCGGGGCGCCCGGCACCGAGTTCAGCAGGGCCTGCATCGCCCCGCAGCCGGAGTGCCCGCAGACCGTGATGCTGTCCACGCGCAGGACGTCCACGGCGTACTCGATCGCGGCC
The DNA here is from genome assembly GCF_055600495.1 of Streptomyces sp. NPDC038213. Lineage (NCBI taxonomy): Bacteria > Bacillati > Actinomycetota > Actinomycetes > Kitasatosporales > Streptomycetaceae > Streptomyces > Streptomyces sp. NPDC038213. Next base: position 170,812 of record NZ_JBVJYM010000011.1, on the reverse strand, counting down.
GCGACGGAGTCGTCCCCGGACTCGGCCCCGGGCAGCGGCACCAGGTTGCCCACGTTGCGCACCGTGAAGAGGTCGCCCGGCCCGCTCGACGTGATCATGCTGGTGACGAGCCGGGAGTCCGCGCAGGTGAGGAAGAGCTGCGAGGGCCGCTGCCCCTCGCGCGCGAGCCGGGCCAGCTCACCGCGCACGTGCGGGGCCGTGTCCCGCTGGAAGGCGCCGATCCCGCTGGCCAGTTGGCCCGCCCCGCGGCGCGGCTCGGACGCGGCCGGGGCCTGGCGGTGGTCGCAGTGGTTCTGCCAGGGGGTCCAGGGCCGGCAGCACTGGTGGGCGCCGCGCGGACCGCGGCCCGGCTCGCCCAGCCGGGTGCCCGAGCTGCCGGTGACCTCCACCGCGCCGCCGTGCGCCACGTGCGAGTCGTGCCAGTCCTGGAGGGCCTCGAAGGCCGCGTGGTCCATGAAGGAGCCGTCGAGCTCCACCACCGCCGGGGCCCCGTGCGGGACCTGGCCCAGGGCCCGGCTCAGCCGCGGCACCGCGAGGAAGGTCAGCTGCCCGCGGACGCGTACGGAGTGCACGCCGTCCGCGAACTCCTGCGTGATCCGCGTCCGCGTCAGCCGGTGCAGGGCCACCGCCACCGCCACCGCGATCCCGACGGCGACCCCCTCCAGGACCCCCGCCAGCACCACCCCGACCGTCGTCGCCGCGTACACCAGCACCTCGCGGTGGCGGATCACGTTGCGCATGTGGGTGATGTTGACCATCTGCACGCCGACGGCCATGACCAGCGCGGCGAGCGCGGCCAGCGGGATCATGTCCAGTACGGGCACCAGCAGTCCGGCCGCGATCAGCACCCACGTGCCGTGCAGCATCGTCGACCTGCGGGTCGCCGCACCGGACTTGACGTTGGCCACGCTGCGCACGGCGACGCCCGTGATGGGCAGTCCGCCGAGGGAGCCCGAGACGATGTTCGCCGCGCCCTGGCCGCGCAGTTCGCGGTCGAGGTCGGCGCGCGGCGGGCGGTCCTTCGTCCCGCGCTCGGAGGCGATCAGCTTGTCCGTGGCCACCGCGGAGAGCAGCGATTCCACGCTGCCGACCAGGGTGATGGTCAGGACCGCGGCGAGCACGGCGAGCACCGGGCCCTGCGGCATCTCCGGCAGTGCGTGGCTGCGCCAGGAGGGCAGGTCCACCCGCGCCAGGCTCAGTCCGGCGAGGGCGGCGACGGCCGTGGCCGAGGCCACCGCGGCGAGGGCCGCGGGGATCCGGCGCAGCAGCTCCCCGGCGCGCCCGGGGATGCGCGGCCAGGCGAGGAAGACGAGCAGGGTCAGCGCGCTGATGCCGAGCGCGACCGGATGCAGGTCCGCCAACTGGCCGGGCAGGCCGAGGACGTTGTCGACCGCGGAGCTCTGGGGGCTGCCGCCGAGCACGATGTGCAGCTGGGCCAGCGCGATGGTCACGCCGATGCCCGCGAGCATCCCGTGCACGATGGCGGGGCTGACCATCAGGGCGGACCGGGCCGTGCGCAGCAGGGCCAGCCCGAGCTGGGCCACTCCCGCGAGCACGGTGATCGCGCACGTGGTGCGCCAGCCGAACTGCTGGATCAACTCGGCCGTGACCACCGTCAGTCCGGCGGCGGGCCCGCTCACCTGGAGCGGGGCGCCGCCCAGCCGGCCCGCGACGATCCCGCCGGCCGCCGCGGCCACGAGCCCCGCCTGCAGGGGGGCGCCCGTGGCCAGGGCGATGCCGAGGGAGAGCGGCAGAGCGATCAGGAAGACGGCGATCGACGCGGAGAGGTCCGCGGCGAGCGGCGAGCGGTGGGTGCGTGTGGTGCCTGTGGAGCGTGTGGACATGTTTCCCGTCTCCTCCGGGGCAGGGGGTGAAGCGGCGGGATTCTCAACACTCGGTAAATGGATCGTAATGGAGAGTAAAGACAATGGTGGGATAAAGCAGGCAAATGGGCTACATAGTCCCTCTCAAGGATGAATAAGCAGTTTTTACGGCTTGTCATACCTTTTCCGGGACCGCCCCCGTGCGACGTTGCAGCGGCCCGCCTCCTCGGGGGCACCCACGCGGACGACGCAAGGAAGAGGGTGGGCGGATGATGGCCGCCTCGAAGAAGATCGCCGGCGGCCTCGCGGCCGCGGCACTGGTCATGGCCGCCGCCGGCTGCTCCGGCCCGGAGCGGCCCGGGCGGGACCCGGCCGCGGGGCAGCAGCCCCCGCGCAAGGGGGCCCCGGCCGCGCCCGCGCCCGGCAGCGTGTTCCGCGCCATCGGCGACGGCTCGACCGCGTACACCGGCTCCCAGCCGAACACCGCCCCCGCGGCCCGGCTGGCGCCCGGCGAGAAGCCTCCGCAGTTCGTCGTCTTCTCCTGGGACGGCGCGGGCGAGGACAGCCAGCGGCTCTTCTCGTACTTCCGGGAGGTCGGCAAGAAGTACAACGCCCGCATGACGTACTTCCTCAGCGGCGTCTACATGCTCCCCGAGGAGAAACGAAACCTCTACGCGCCCCCGCAGCACTCGGCGGGCCGCTCCGACATCGGCTTCGGCGACACCGAGGGCATCCGGGAGACCGCCGCCCAGCTCCGCGGCGCCTGGCTGGAGGGCAACGAGGTCGGCACCCACTTCAACGGCCACTTCTGCGGCCCCGAGGGCGGGGTCGGCACCTGGTCCGTGGAGGAGTGGAAGAGCGAGATCCGCCAGGCCAAGTCCTTCGTCAAGAGCTGGAAGAGCAATGCCGGCCTGGCCAAGGAGAAGGCCCTGCCCTTCGACTACGACAAGGAGCTGATCGGCGCCCGCACCCCCTGCCTCGAAGGCCAGAAGAACTTCATGGCCGCCGCCCGGGAGATGGGCTTCCGCTACGACTCCAGCGGCATCAGCAAGCAGGTCTGGCCGAAGAAGGCGGACGGCCTGTGGGACCTGCCCCTCCAGCTGGTCCCGATGCCCGGCCGCGCCTTCGAGACGCTGAGCATGGACTACAACTTCATGGTCAACCAGTCCGGCACGACCTCCCAGGGCGACCCCGCCCAGCACCGCTTCTGGGGCGACCAGATGCGCGACGGCCTGCTCAAGGCCTTCGACCGGACCTACCGCGGCAACCGCGCCCCGCTGATCATCGGCAACCACTTCGAGTCCTGGAACGGCGGCACGTACATGCGCGCCGTCGAGGAGACCATCAAGGGCGTCTGCACCCAGAAGGACGTGCGCTGCGTGCCCTTCCGGGAGCTCGCCGACTGGCTCGACGCCCAGGACCCGCAGGTTCTGGAGCGGCTGCGCGGGCTCGACGTCGGCGAGGAGCCGAGGGAGGGCTGGCAGGCCTTCCTGACCGCCCCCGCCGCACCGCCCGCCGCCCCCGCGGAGCCCGGCTCCCGGGCGGGCGCCATGGACGACGCCCGGCCCGGCGACCGGTCCGCCTCCCGGCCCGTGGACTGGTCGGCGGCCCTCTCCGACCGGCTGCCCGGCGCGGCCCGCGGCCTGCCGGGCCTGCCCGCCGGCCCGGCGGGCGGCCTGACCCCGGCGCTCAGGCCGGCTGCGGCGCCGCAGTAGCGGAGGCGGGGCGCGGCGCGCCCACCGCGCCGAGCGCCTCGTGGAGGACGAAACCGGGATCGACCTGGCCCGCCAGGTCGGCCCCGGTCTTCGCGTTGCCCCAGCTCTCCGCGTTCCTGAGGTGGAAGTGCACCATCTGCTCGGTGTACCGTTCCCAGTCGCGCAGCGCGTACGCGCCGTCCACCGCCTCCCGCAGCTGCTCCAGCGCCGTGCGGTTCGCGGACTCCAGCAGCTCGAAGGGGGCCGGGCGGCCCTTCTCCATCGCGCGGACCCAGTCCGACTGCCCGACGGCCACGAGCAGGTCGTCGCCGACCTCGGCCCGCAGGAAGTCCAGGTCGTCCTGGCCCTGCACCTTGTTGCCCACGACCTTCAGCGCCACGCCGAAGTCCCGCGCGTACTCCTTGTACTGGCGGTAGACGGACACGCCCTTGCGGGTCGGCTCGGCGACCAGGAAGGTCATGTCGAAGCGGGTGAACATGCCGGAGGCGAAGGAGTCGGAGCCGGCGGTCATGTCGACGACGACGTACTCGTCGGGCCCGTCCACCAGGTGGTTCAGGCACAGCTCCACGGCGCCGACCTTCGAGTGGTAGCAGGCCACCCCGAGGTCCGCCTCCGTGAACGGCCCGGTGGCCATGAGCAGGGCGGACCCGCCGTCCAGGGGGACCCGGCGGCCGCAGGCCCCGTAGACCGGGTTCTCCTCGCGCACGCGCAGGAGCCGCGAGCCGGTCCCGGGCGGGGTGGTTTTGATCATGGTCTCGGCGGAGGCGATCCGGGGGTTCGAGCCCCGCAGGTACTCCTTGATGAGCGGCAGGTGCGCACCGAGTGCGGGCAGGGCCGCGGACTCCTCCTCGGGCAGCCCGAGCGCGGCTCCGAGGTGCTGGTTGATGTCGGCGTCCACCGCGACGACGGGGGCCCGCTGCGCGGCGAGGTGGCGGATGAAGAGCGAGGACAGCGTGGTCTTGCCGCTGCCGCCCTTCCCTACGAAAGCGATCTTCATGTTCACCAAGCGTAGCGGCATGGTGCCTTTGTGTGGTCGGGCCGAGTGAAGAAGACCACTCCAAGGTGGGGCGCGCGCCGGGGGTGCGTAGGCTCCCTACCTATGAGTACGTCAGCCGATCCCCTGGCCGCACTGGCCTCCCTGCCGGGCGTGCCCGAGTCCGTGGAATCCGTCCGCAAGGCCGTGGACCGGGTCTACGGGCACCGCGTGATGCGCCGCCGCAGCGCGGAGATCACCTCCGAGGCCGCCCTGCGCGGGGCCCGCGGCAGTGCGGCGCTCTCCGGCGCCGACTGGGCCCTCGAAGAGGTGCGCCGCCGCACCGACTTCGGCGCGGACGCCGAGGCGCGGACCGTCGGCGCCGCCCTGCGGCTCACCGCCGAGGCCGGACAGCTGCTGAGCATCTGGCGGCAGTCGCCGCTGCGGGTGCTGGCGCGGCTGCACCTGGTGGCGGCGGGCGACGCGGCGGGTGCTGCGGGTGCGGGAGTTGCTGCCGGTACGGATGGTGTGGGCGGTGCGGGTGGCGCGGCCGATACGGTCGGGCGGCCGCGGCTGGCCGGCGAGCCGGTGGACGAGCCGTTGGTGGAACTGCCCCTTCCGGGTGCGGACGAGGTGGCCGGCCGGCTCGACGGGCTGGCACGGCTGATCATTGCGGGCAGCTCGGCCCCGGCACTGGTCACGGCCGCCGTGGTGCACGGCGAACTGCTCGCGCTGCGCCCGTTCGGCTCGTCCAACGGGCTCGTGGCGCGGGCGGCGGAACGGATCGTGCTGATCGGCAGCGGTCTCGACCCGAAGTCGGTCTGCCCGGCCGAGGTGGGCCACGCGGAGCTGGGGCGGGCCGCGTACCGGGCCGCCCTCGACGGCTACGCCTCGGGGACCCCCGAGGGGATGGCGGCCTGGATCGCGCACTGCGGGCGCGCGGTGGAGTTGGGGGTCCGGGAGTCGACGGCGGTGTGCGAGGCGCTCCAGCGCGGGGCCGCCTGACCCGGGCCCGTCCTCGGGAGTGCCCCGGAAAAGGGTTGCGGCGACACCGTCTTGCTCGTGGTGTCGCCGCTGGCACTTGCGCCCAGTTACCAAGCGTCCTCGATATGTGCCCATCAGGTCGGGAGCTCTGCCCGGTCCCTGGTGCGGCTGGCCCGTAATCGACGGGTCGACGTCGCGTGGGTGCTCGGCGTTCGTGCTTCGGTCCGTGGGGCCTTACTGCGTTCTAAAGATGATCCTCTCGGATGTTCTTCGGTCTCGCGGGCCGTGAATCCTTTGTACCTCGGTTCGGGAGGAAGTGGAACCCTTTGCCGCAGTTCTTTACGTTCCCGGACGCTCCGGGGCGAATCGGACGGCGGAGATCCGTGCAGGTCAGAGCGGCCGCCCCGGGTGGGCGGCCGCTCTGCCGAGCGCTGCCGAAAGCGGTCAGGCGGACCCGGCGAGGGCGCCGGCCCGGCGCCTGCTCGCGTACCAGACCAGCCCCGCGGTGGCCGCTGCGGCGCCCACCGCGGCCGCGGCGACGAGCGCCGGGCGGGCCGGCATGGACAGCCCGGGCAGCCGCTGCTTGAGCCGCACCGGCCGGTTGAAGACCAGCACCGGCCACTCCCGGGCCACGGCCTCCTTGCGCAGGGCGCGGTCGGGGTTGACGGCGTGCGGGTGGCCGACGGCCTCCAGCATCGGCACGTCCGTGACCGAGTCGCTGTACGCGTAGCAGCGCGCGAGGTCGTAGCCCTCGGACTCGGCGAGCTGCCGTACGGCCTCGGCCTTCGTCGGGCCGTAGGCGTAGTACTCGATCTCGCCGGTGAAGCAGCCGTCCTCGCCGACCACCATCCGGGTGGCCACGACGCGGTCCGCGCCGAGCATCTCCCCGATGGGTTCGACGACTTCGGCGCCGGAGGTCGACACGATCACCACGTCGCGGCCGGCCGTGTGGTGCTCCTCGATGAGCGAGGCGGCCTCGTCGTAGATGATCGGGTCGATGAGATCGTGCAGCGCCTCGGCGACGATCTCCCGGACCTGCTGCACGTTCCAGCCCTTGCACAGGGCGGAGAGGTACTCGCGCATCCGCTCCATCTGGTCGTGGTCGGCGCCGCCGGCCAGGAAGATGAACTGCGTGTACGCGGTGCGCAGCACGGCGCGGCGGTTGATCAGCCCGCCCTGGTAGAAGGACTTGCTGAAGGTCAGCGCGCTCGACTTCGCAATGACCGTCTTGTCCAGGTCGAAGAAGGCGGCTGTGCGGGGCAAGGAGTGGTTTTCCACGCCCCGAGCATATGCGCCCACCATTCGGCGTAAGGTGTGGCGCGTGGGTTTGCCTGAGAAGGCTCTCGGGTACACCATGGAAGTCACGGATCGTTCGCGACCGTGCTAACCCGGTCTGGCTCCTCCCCCCCCGAGTCGGACCGTGGGGACGACCCCCGCTCTCCCCCCCGGCGGGGGTCGTCGCATGTCCGGATGCGTTTTCAGCCCGCATCCAGGCTGCCGGGACCGAGGTTTTTCTCCCGTGTGGGCCCCGGGCCCTCCCCCTCTTCTCCCCTCCTCCGGCCTGTCCGGGCCCTCCCATCGTGACAGTCGGTGACGGATTCGCTCCACTCCGGAACACCGGAATGGGTGGTCGGGATATTCACAAGGTGAGGGCCGTCCACAGATTTCGACCAAGATCCACTCGATTTTCCCGATCGCTGCAGGGTGATTCCACCGCGAAGTCCGCGGGGTGGATTTGCAGGGAGAAGGAGGCCGGATCGTGGCCGGAGCGAAGTCGCGCGAGCGGGAGCGGGGCCGGGAGCGGACGGCGGCCCCAGGGCCCGGGGGCGGTGCGCCGCTGATCATCACGGAGGACGCGGACCTCCTGGACGACCTGCTGAGGCTGTGCGCCGCGGCCGGCGCCGAGCCGTGGGTGCACCACTCGGTGCCGGAGCGGGCGGAGCCGGGCCGGGGCCCGGGCTGGGAGGAGGCCGCGCTCGTCCTCGTCGGCGAGGACGCGGCCCGCCGGGTGCGCGGGGCGCCGCGCCGGGCCGGGGTCCTCCTCGTGGGCGGGGACCGGGACGACCCCCTGGTCTGGCAGCGGGCGGTGGAGCTCGGCGCCGAGCGGGTCCTGCGGCTGCCGCAGGACGAGCCCTGGCTGGTGGACCGCCTCGCCGACGTGGCCGAGGGCGCCGGAGCCCACGCCCTGGCCGTCGGCGTCATCGGCGGCAGCGGCGGCGCCGGGGCGTCCACGCTCGCCTGCGCCCTCGCCCTCGCCGCGGCCCGCAGCGGCGAGCGCACCGTCCTCGTGGACGGGGACCCGCTCGGCGGCGGGCTCGACGTCCTGCTCGGCGGCGAGGGCGCCGAGGGGCTGCGCTGGCCCGATTTCGCGGCCTCCCGGGGCCGGGTGGGCGGCGGGGCCCTGGAGGAGTCCCTCCCGGAGCTGCACGCGCTGCGCCTCCTCAGCTGGGACCGCGGGGACCGGGTCCTCGTCCCGCCCGAGGCCGTCAGATCCGTGCTCGCCGCGGCCCGCCGCCGCGGTGGGGTCGTGGTCGTCGACCTGCCCCGCCGGATGGACGAGGGCGCCGGGGAGGCGCTGGCCCAGCTGGACCTGGGCCTCCTCGTGGTCCCGGCCGCCCTGCGCAGCGTCGCCGCCGCCAGCCGGGTGGCCAGCGCGGCCCGCGCCGCGGCCCGGGACCTGCGCGCGGTGGTCCGCGGCCCGTACCCGCCGGGGCTCGACGCGGACGCCGTCGCCGGTCTCCTCGGGCTGCCGCTCGCCGGGGAGCTCCCCGAGGACCCCGGGCTGCGGAGCTCCCTGGAGGCCGGGGAGCCGCCCGGGTCCCGCCCGAGGGGGCCGCTGGCCCGGTTCTGCGCGGAGTTCTGGACGCGGGCGCTGGCCGGCGGTGGTGCGCGATGAGCGCGGGACTGCTGGACGCCGTACGGCAGCGGCTGGCCGAGAGCGGCGCGGATCCCACGCCCGCCCGCGTGGCGGCCGCCCTCCGGGCCCAGGGGCGCCTCCTCGGGGACGCCGAAGTGCTCGGCGCCGCCCGGGAGCTGCGCTCCGAACTGGTCGGCGCGGGGCCCCTGGAGCCGCTGCTCGCCGACCCCGAGGTCACCGACGTGCTCGTCGCGGCCCCGGACCGGGTCTGGGTGGACCGGGGCGGCGGGCTGGAGCTGGCGCCCGTGCGCTTCGAGGACGCCGGAGCCGTGCGCCGGCTCGCCCAGCGGCTCGCAGCCGTGGCCGGGCGGCGACTGGACGACGCCCGGCCCTGGGTGGACGCCCGGCTGCCCGACGGCACCCGGCTGCACGCGGTGCTCCCCCCGGTCGCGGTCGGCTCGGCCTGCCTCTCGCTGCGGGTCGTGCGGCCCCGCGCCTTCACGCTGGAGGAGCTGGTGGCCGCGGGCACCCTGCCGCCCGGCGGCCAGCGGGTGCTGCGGGCCCTGATCGAGGCCCGGCTCTCCTTCCTGATCAGCGGGGGCACGGGGACGGGGAAGACCACGCTGCTGAGCGCCCTGCTCGGGCTCGTCGGCCCCGGCGAGCGGATCGTCCTGGCCGAGGACTCGGCCGAGCTGCGCCCCGACCACCCCCACGTCGTCCGCTTGGAGACGCGGCCCGCCAACCAGGAGGGCGCCGGGCTCGTGGGCCTCGCCGACCTCGTGCGGCAGGCGCTGCGGATGCGGCCCGACCGGCTCGTGGTGGGCGAGGTCCGCGGGGCGGAGGTGGCCGACCTCCTCGCGGCCCTCAACACCGGCCACGAAGGCGGCTCGTGCACGCTCCACGCCAACGCCGCGGCGCACGTTCCGGCGCGGCTCGAGGCGCTGGGCACGGCGGCCGGGCTGGACCGGGCCGCGCTGCACAGCCAGTTGGCGGCCGCCGTGAGCGTCGTGCTCCACCTGGTGCGCGACCGGACCGGCAAGCGCCGGATCGCGGAGGTCCACGTGCTGGAGCGGGACCCGGCGGGGCTGGTGCTGACCGTCCCGGCCCTGCGCTGGGGCGCGCGGGGGTTCCAGCGCCAGGCGGGCTGGGAGCGGCTGCGCCCGCTGCTGGGCGGTCTGCGGTGAGCGGGGCGGGGGCGGAGCCCCTGTACGCGGCCGTGGTGCTGTGTGCGGCTGCCGCCTGGGTGCTCGGCGGCGGTGCCCCTGCGCCCAGGCGGGCCCGGCTGCTGCTGGAGGGCGGTGCGGCGGACCCCGCCCCGGCCCCGGTCTGGCGGGAGCGGGCGGCGCGGGCCGCCGCGCGGGCGCGGGAGCGCCGTGAGTGGGCCTGCGCGGCCCTGGGGCTGCTGCTGGCGGTGTACAGCCTCTCGGTGGTCCCGCTGGTCGCAGGGGCGCTGGCCGTTCCCCTGGCGCGGCGCAGGCTGCGGGCCGGGCGGGCGGAGCGGCGGAAGCGGGCGCGCGAGGCGGAGGTGGTGTCCCTGTGCGCGGCCGCGGCGGCCGAGCTGCGGGCGGGCGCGCAGCCGGGGCAGGCCCTGACGGCCGCCCTGCGCGGCGGGCTTGCCGGGCCGGGCGGTCCGGGTCCGGCGGAGACGGCGGTGCTGGCCGCGGCCGCGTTCGGGGGCGACGTACCGCAGGCGCTGCGGCAGGCGGCCCGGGAGCCGGGGGCCGCCGGGCTGGCCGGGATGGCGGCCTGCTGGCGGGTCTCCGTGGACGGGGGCGCGGGCCTGGCGGCCGGACTGGAGCGGCTGGAGCGGGCGCTGCGGGCCGAGCGGGACCAGCGGGAGTCCCTGCGGGCCCAGCTGGCCGGGGCGCGGTCGACGGCGGTGGTCCTCGCCCTGCTGCCGGCGGTGGCCCTGCTGATCGGCACGGCGCTCGGGGCTGATCCGCTGCGGGTGCTGTTCCACACCCCGCTGGGACTGGGCTGCCTGCTCGCGGGCGCGGTCCTGGAGGCCCTGGGGCTGGGGTGGGCCTGGCGGATCGTACGGGCGGGGGAGCGGGCGTGAGCGGGGCGGCGGTCCACAGCCTGGGGACGGTGCTCGGGATCGCGGCGCCCGTGGCGTGGGCGCTGTGGGCCCCGGCCGGGTGGGTGCGGGAGCGGGCGGCCCGGCGCCGGGCCGCTGTGGTCCTGCGGGTGCCGGGTCCGCGCCGGGGTGGTCCGCGGCCGGGGGCGCGGGTGCGGGCCGGGGCGCGGGACTGGTGGGGCCCGGCGGGGGCGCTGGTGCTGGGCTGGCTGCTGGTCGGCGGTGCGGCCGGGGTGCTGGCCGGCGGCTGCGCTGCCTGGGCGGTGCGGCGTGTACAGGCCCGTGCGCGGCGCCCGTCCGGGGCGCCCCGTACGGATCCGCGGGAGACGGCCCGTCAGCTCCCCTTCGCCGCCGACCTGTTGGCGGCGTGCCTGGCCGCGGGTGCGGGTCCGCGGGAGGCCGCGGAGGTGGTGGGCGACTCCCTGGGAGGGCCGGTGGGCGAGCTGCTAGCCCGGGCCGGCGCGGAGCTGCGGCTCGGCGGCGAACCGGCCGCCGCCTGGGGCCGCCTGGCGGAGATACCGGGGGCCCGGCCCCTGGCGGACTGCCTGGAGCGGGCCGCGCGGACGGGGTCCCCGGCCGCCGATCCGGTGTCCCGGCTCGCGGCCGGCCTGCGGGCGGACCGCACCAGGGCGGCCGCAGCCCGCGCCCAGCGCGCGGCGGTGCTCATCACGGCGCCGGTGGGGCTGTGCTTCCTGCCCGCGTTTCTCGCGGTTGGGGTCGCACCGGTGGTGATCGGGCTGGCCTCCGGGCTGCTGTCCGGGGGCTGAGGGGCCGGACGCGCCGCAGTGGTGCGGGCGGTGACGGCAGATCAGAAGAGATCGATCGGGATCGGAATCGGAAGGGGAATGGCCATGAGGTTCTTCAGCGGAATGCGGGTGCGGGTGCGTGAGGCCGTGCGGGCGAGGCTGGCCGCGGTGGCTGCCGGCGGGCGGCGCGACGCGGGCATGTCCACATCGGAGTACGCCATGGGGACGATCGCCGCGTGCGCGTTCGCCGCGGTGCTCTACAAGGTGGTCACGAGCGAGGTGGTGGCCACGGCGCTGCAGTCGACGATCGGGAAGGCGCTCGATGCGCCGTTCTGACCGGGGGTACGTGACGGCGGAGGCGGCGCTGGTGCTGCCCGCGCTGGTCGCCCTCGCCGCGGTGCTGGTGTGGGCGCTGCTCGCGGCGGCCGCGCAGATCCGGTGCGTGGACGCCGCCCGGGCCGGTGCCCGGGCGGCGGCCCGCTCCGAGCCCCCCGACCGGGCGGTCGCCGTAGCCCGGGCCTCGGCGCCGGAGGGGGCCCGGATCGCGGTGGAGCGCACCGGAGGGCTGTGGCGGGTGCGGGTGGAGGCGCCCGCTCCCGGTCCGGAGTTGCTGCGGATCCGGGTGGGGGCGCAGGCCGTGGCCCTCGCCGAGGACGTGGTGGGGGAGGGGCCCGGAGTTCCTGCCGGATCCGCTGCCGGGGGTGCGGACACGGGGGCCGGGCCGTGAGCCGGGGCTTGCGGGCCGCGGGCCCGGACCGGGGGTCGGCGACCGTGTGGGCGGTGGTGGTGGCCTGTGCGCTGTGCGCGGTCTTCGGCGGGGTGCTGGCCCTCGGGCAGGTGGTGGTGGCGCGGCACCGGGCGGCCGCCGCGGCCGATCTGGCCGCCCTGGCGGCGGCGGTGCGGTGGGCGGAGGGCGCCGAGGCGGCCTGCGGGGCGGGCGGCCGGGTGGCCCGCGCCCAGGGGGTCCGGCTGGAGGAGTGCGTCCTGGAAGGGAAGGTGGCCGATGTGGTGGCCCGGGCGGACACGGGGCCCTTTGCGGCCCGCGTGCGGTCCCGCGCGGGCCCGCCGGAGGCGGTTGCGGGCGGTCCGCCTGGGCCGGTGGCGGGCGGTTCGGGGCCGGAGGGTTCGGGGTCGGAGGGTTCGGGGTCGGAGGGTTCGAGGTCGGGCGGTTCGGGGTCGGAGGGGTCTGGGCCGGACGGTTCGGAGGTGGCTGAGGGGCCGGGTCCGGCTGGCGGTGGCGGTGCGGGGGACGTGGCCGCGGGGGTTACGGGAGCGGCGGGTGCGGGTCTGCGGGACCGGCCGGGGGAGGGGGTGTGGGCGGTGCGGCGGACAGGAGGCGGGTGAGCAGCCGGACGGCGCCGCGCTTGTGGAGCGGGTCGTTTCCGTTGCCGCACTTGGGCGACTGGATGCAGGAGGGGCAGCCGGCCTCGCACTCGCAGGCGGCGATGGCATCGCGGGTGGCCGTCAGCCATTCGCGGGCCGTGCGGAAGGCCCGTTCGGCGAAGCCCGCGCCGCCCGGGTGCCCGTCGTAGACGAAGACCGTCGGAAGGAGGGTGTCGGGATGGAGCGGCACGGACACGCCGCCGATGTCCCAGCGGTCGCAGGTGGCGAAGAGCGGGAGAAGGCCGATGGAGGCGTGTTCCGCGGCGTGCAGGGCCCCGCCGAGGATCTCCGGGTTGATCCGGGCCTCGTCGAGCTGGTCCTCGGTGACCGTCCACCACACGGCCCGGGTGCGCAGGGTGCGCGGGGGAAGGTCGAGTTTGGCCTCGCCGAGCACCTCGCCCGTGATCAGTTTGCGGCGCAGGTAGGAGACCACCTGGTTGGTGACCTCGACCGAGCCGTAGCAGAGCCGGGCCGGGCCCCAGGCGATCTCGGTCTCGGTTTCGAGGACGGAGACGGAGGTGGTGTCGCGAGCGGTGGTCGAGAAGGGCGGTGAGGCCTCCTCGACGAGGGCGACCGGGCCGTGCGGGTCCTCCAGGTCCAGGCGCTGCACCAGGTAGGTGCGGCCCTGGTGCAGGTGGACGGCGCCCTCGTGGACGGCCGTGTGGGCGGCGGACTGCTCCACCGTGCCCAGCAGGCGGCCGGTGGCCGACTCGACGATCTGGACGGGGCTGCCGCCCCCGCCGCGGATGTCGGCGAGGTCCGAGGAGCGCTCGCGCCGGGTCCAGTGCCAGCCCGAGGCCCGGCGGCGCAGCAGCTTCGCGGCCTCCAGCTGGGGCAGCAGCCCGGCGGCTGCGGGGCCGAAGAGCGCCAGGTCGGCCTCGGTCAGGGGGATCTCCTCGGCGGCCGCGCACAGGTGCGGGGCGAGGACGTACGGGTTGTCCGGATCGAGGACGGTGGCCTCCACGGGCCGCCGGAAGAGGGCCTCGGGGTGGTGGACGAGGTACGTGTCCAGCGGGTCGTCGCGGGCGATCAGCACGGCCAGGGCGCCCTGGCCGGAGCGGCCCGCCCGGCCGGCCTGCTGCCACAGGGAGGCCCGCGTGCCCGGGTACCCGGCGATCAGCACGGCGTCCAGCCCGGACACGTCCACGCCGAGTTCCAGGGCGGTGGTGGCGGCCAGTCCGAGCAGTTCCCCGGAGTGCAGGGCGCGCTCCAGGGCCCGCCGCTCCTCGGGCAGGTAGCCGCCGCGGTAGGCCGCGACCCGGGCCGGCAGGGAGCGGTCGACGCCGGCCAGCCGCTCCTGGGCGATGAGGGAGATCAGCTCCGCGCCGCGGCGGGAGCGGACGAACGCGACCGTGCGGACCCCCTGCACGGCGAGGTCGGTGAGGAGGTCGGCGGTCTCGGCGGTGGCGGTGCGGCGGACGGGCGCGCCCTTCTCGCCGCGGAGCTCGGTCAGGGGCGGCTCCCAGAGGGCGAAGACCACCTCGCCGCGCGGTGAGGCGTCCTCGGTGACGGCGGTGACGGGCAGGCCCGTGAGCCGCCCGGCGGTGACCGCGGGCTCGCTCGCGGTGGCGGAGGCGAGCAGGAAGACCGGTTCGGAGCCGTAGCGGGCGCAGATCCGGCGCAGGCGGCGCAGCACCTGGGCCACGTGGGAGCCGAACACCCCGCGGTAGGTGTGGCACTCGTCGACGACCACGTAGCGCAGGGCGCGCAGGAAGGAGGACCAGCGGGGGTGGCCGGGGAGTATCCCGCGGTGCAGCATGTCGGGGTTGGTCAGCACGTAGTTGGCGTACTGCCGGACCCATTCGCGCTCCTCGACCGGGGTGTCCCCGTCGTACACGGCGGGGCGGACCGCGTTGCCGAGGGGGGCGGCGAGTTCCCGTACCGCCCGGCGCTGGTCGGCGGCCAGGGCCTTGGTCGGGGCGAGGTAGAGGGCGGTGGTGCCGCGGCCGTTGGGCGCCTGGGCGCCGTCGGCGAGGGCGCTGAGCACCGGGGCGAGGTAGGCCAGGGACTTCCCGGATGCGGTGCCGGTGGCCACCACCACCGACTCGCCGTCCAGGGCGAGCTCGGCCACGGCGGCCTGGTGGGCCCACGGGTGTTCGATTCCGGCCTTTGTGACGGCCGCCACCACATCGGAGCGGATGCGGTCGGGCCAGAGCGCATGGCGCCCCTCCCGAGGGGGCAAGTGCTCCGTATGGGTGATGCGCGCAGCCCGGTCCGGCCCCCGTGAGAGCCGGTCCAGGACCATGCCGGGGGTGGGTCGGGAGTCCGCGGCCGCCGTGGGCTGACCGGGGCGGTGAGTGTTGGCCATCGGAACCGAGTGTGTCACCGGCGTGCAGGACAATGAACCGAAGGCGTCGTGCGCGCCTGCCGGTAAGTGATTGAATGCCATCGCGGCTGCCAATCCGTCCCCTACCTTCGGATGGGGAGGCCCCTGGGGGGCGCCGCTCGATAGCAAGGTGCTGGAGGATCCGTGGACCTGTCCCTGTCGACTCGCACTGTCGGCGACCGTACGGTTGTCGAGGTCGGTGGCGAGATTGATGTGTATACCGCGCCCAAGCTGCGCGAGCAGTTGGTCGAGTTGGTGAACGACGGCAGCTACCACCTGGTAGTCGACATGGAGCGAGTGGACTTCCTCGACTCCACCGGCCTCGGCGTGCTCGTCGGCGGCCTGAAGCGCGTGCGCGCGCACGAGGGCTCCCTGCGCCTGGTCTGCAACCAGGAGCGCATTCTCAAGATCTTCCGTATCACCGGACTGACCAAGGTGTTCCCCATCCACACCACGGTCGACGAAGCAGTCAGCGCCACCGACTGACGCCTTCCGGCACTGCCGGAGCAGCGGAGTAGGGGCGGGGTACCGGGTCGTCCAGGCCCGGGCCCCCGCCGAGCACGCCCGAGTCCGAGGGGGATCCCATGGCCACCGTTGAACTCCGTTTCAGCGCCCAGCCCGAACACGTCAGGACGGCCCGCCTCGTCGCGGCCGCCGTGGCGCGCCGGGCCGGTGTGGAGGAAGCCCTCCTCGACGAGGTGAGGCTCGCGGTGGGCGAGGCCTGCTCGCGCGCCGTCGGCCTGCACCGGGGCAACGGGATCACCGCGCCGGTGCGGGTGGTCCTGACCGATGAGGAGAAGCTCTTCTCCATCGAGGTCGGGGACGAGGTGCCCGGCCAGGCCGCCGCCGGCGGTGCGCGCGCCGGGGACACCCCCGATGGCGACGCCGAGGGGGAGGACGAGATGGGCCTCGCCGTTATCAGCGGGCTCGTGGACGACGTCGAGGTCACCAGCGACGCCTCGGGCGGGGCGATCCGTATGAGCTGGCCCGTTTCCGGGGCTCCGGAACTGTCCTGACCGGGAATCCCGGAAGTATTCCCGCAATCCGAGATCGTTAATCCGAGATCTTTTCCGGTCCTACATTGCGATCTTATTCAAGGCCCTGCTGAGCAGGGCCTTTTTTCATTTACCTAGATCATGGATCAGGCGTCAATGCTTTTGCCCCATTACTGCTTTCGGGCGTATTGGGGTGCGGCGATCAATTGGTGAGAGGCGAGACCCCGCCAATTCCGTTTCCCGCGTACTGTTTTGATCGGGTAGGGCTCCCTACAATCCGTCCATCTTGAGCTCTTCACGTCAAGGAGGACGAATGACGGGGCTCTTCACCCCTAACGAGCAGGCCGGCGTCTCGAAGCTGGCAGCCGCAGTACTCACGGACGACAACCGCCTCATCGTCATCGTGATCGCCGTCGTGGCCCTGGCCGCCCTGGTCCTCGCGCAGGTCCTGGTACGCCAGGTACTCGCCGCGGACGAGGGCACCGACAGCATGAAGAAGATCGCGGCGGCCGTGCAGGAAGGCGCGAATGCCTATCTGGGACGGCAGTTGCGCACGCTCGGCGTATTCGCCGTCGTCGTGTTCTTCCTGCTGTTCCTGCTCCCGGCCGACAACTGGTCCCAGCGGGCCGGGCGTTCCGCATTCTTCCTGGTGGGCGCGATCTTCTCGGCGGCCACGGGATACATCGGCATGAGGCTCGCCGTACGCGCGAATGTCCGCGTCGCCGCAGCCGCCCGAGAAGCCACTCCCGCCCCCGGAGAACCGGAGAAGGACCTCACCGCCGTCGCCCACAAGGCGATGAAGATCGCATTCCGTACGGGCGGCGTGGTCGGCATGTTCACCGTCGGCCTCGGGCTTTTCGGCGCCTCCTGCGTCGTCCTCGTCTACGCCGCGGACGCGCCCAAGGTGCTGGAGGGCTTCGGCCTCGGCGCCGCGCTCATCGCGATGTTCATGAGGGTCGGCGGCGGCATCTTCACCAAGGCCGCCGACGTGGGCGCCGACCTGGTCGGCAAGGTCGAGCAGGGCATCCCGGAGGACGACCCGCGGAACGCCGCGACCATCGCCGACAACGTGGGCGACAACGTCGGCGACTGCGCGGGCATGGCGGCCGACCTCTTCGAGTCGTACGCCGTCACGCTCGTCGCCGCGCTGATCCTCGGCAAGGCCGCCTTCGGCGACCTGGGGCTCGCCTTCCCGCTGATCGTGCCCGCCATCGGCGTGATCACCGCGATGATCGGCATCTTCGCCGTCTCGCCGCGCCGTACGGACCGCAGCGGGATGACCGCCATCAACCGCGGGTTCTTCATC
Source organism: Streptomyces sp. NPDC038213 (assembly GCF_055600495.1). NCBI lineage: Bacteria > Bacillati > Actinomycetota > Actinomycetes > Kitasatosporales > Streptomycetaceae > Streptomyces > Streptomyces sp. NPDC038213. The sequence goes on along the minus strand of NZ_JBVJYM010000011.1, from coordinate 153,627 downwards.
TCCGCCGCGATCTCGCTCGCGCTCGTGGCCGTCGCCGTCTACGCGTACCTCCCCGGCACGTACAAGGAACTCGCCGGGGTCGAGAGCGCCGCCATCACCGCACACAGCGGCGACCCGCGGATCCTCGCGCTCGTCGCGGTCGCCATCGGCATCGTCCTCGCCGCCCTCATCCAGCAGCTCACCGGCTACTTCACCGAGACCAGCCGCCGCCCCGTCCGCGACATCGGCAAGTCCTCGCTGACCGGACCCGCCACCGTGGTCCTCGCCGGCATCTCGGTCGGCCTCGAATCCGCCGTCTACACCGCCCTCCTGATCGGCCTCGGCGTCTACGGGGCCTTCCTGCTCGGCGGCGCCTCCATCATGCTGGCGCTCTTCGCCGTGGCCCTCGCGGGCACCGGCCTGCTGACCACCGTCGGCGTCATCGTCGCCATGGACACCTTCGGCCCGGTCTCCGACAACGCCCAGGGCATCGCGGAGATGTCCGGGGACGTCGAGGGCGCCGGCGCCCAGGTCCTCACCGACCTCGACGCGGTCGGCAACACCACCAAGGCCATCACCAAGGGCATCGCCATCGCCACGGCCGTGTTGGCCGCGGCCGCGCTCTTCGGCTCGTACAACGACGCCATCGCCACCGCCGTCAAGGAAGTCGGGGCCAAGGCCGGGGAGATGAACCTCAGCCTGGACATCGCCCAGCCCAACAACCTCGTCGGCCTGATCCTCGGCGCGGCCGTCGTCTTCCTCTTCTCCGGGCTCTCCATCAACGCCGTCTCCCGCTCGGCGGGCGCGGTGGTCTACGAGGTGCGGCGCCAGTTCCGCGAGCACCCCGGAATCATGGACTACACCGAGAAGCCCGAGTACGGGCGCGTCGTGGACATCTGCACCAAGGACGCGCTGCGCGAGCTCGCCACCCCGGGCCTGCTCGCCGTGCTCACCCCCATCGCCGTGGGCTTCTCCCTCGGCGTGGGCGCGCTCGGCTCCTTCCTCGCGGGCGCGATCGGCTGCGGCACCCTCATGGCCGTCTTCCTCGCCAACTCCGGCGGCGCCTGGGACAACGCGAAGAAGCTGGTCGAGGACGGCCACCACGGCGGCAAGGGCAGCGACGCCCACGCCGCGGTCGTCATCGGCGACACCGTCGGCGACCCGTTCAAGGACACCGCGGGACCGGCGATCAACCCGCTGCTCAAGGTCATGAACCTGGTCGCGCTGCTCATCGCCCCCGCGGTGGTGCAGTTCAGCTACGGGGACGACACCAGTCCGGTGATCCGCGCAGTGATCGCCGTCCTGGCGATCGGCGTGATCATCGGCGCCGTGTACGTGTCCAAGAAGCGCGGGATCGCTGTCGGCGACGAGGACTCCGGAGCGGCCGAGCGGGTGGCCCAGCAGCCCGGCGCCGCCGCTACGTCCTGACCGGATCTCCCGTACGCCCGGACGGCGGACAGGCGGTGCGCTCGGACGCGCCGCCTGTCCGCCGTTCTGCGCAGGTGCGGCGGGGCCGTGTATGTTCCGGGGCCGAGAGCCTTGGAAGGGACCGATCCGGTGAACAAGAAGCTTGCGGCCGCGGTGTCCGGCGGTGCGGTACTGGTACTCGTGCTGACCGGTTGCGGCGACGACAGTGAGAAGAAGGTCAACGACTGGGCCAAGAAGGTCTGCGACCAGGTCCAGCCGCAGGTCAAGAAGATCGAGGACGCCAACACCGCGATCCAGAAGGAGACCACGGACCAGAGCAAGGCCGAGGTCGTCCAGAAGACCGACTCGGCGGCGTTCCAGTCCATGTCCGAGGCCTACAAGGCGATGGGCGCCGCCGTCCAGGGCGCCGGGGTGCCCCCGGTCAAGGAGGGCGAGAAGACCCGGACGGACGCCGTCGCGGAGCTCAACGGCATCTCGGCCTCGTACGCGGAGCTGAAGAAGAAGGTCGACGGGCTCGACAGCAAGGACCAGGCCAAGTTCGCGGACGGTCTCAAGGACATCGCTGGCGAGCTCGACAAGCTCAGCAAGAGCGGCAACGAAGCGCTGACGAAGCTTCAGTCCGGCGAACTGGGCAAGGCCATGAAGAACCAGACGAGCTGCCAGCGCACCGACGGCCAGGCGCCGGCTCCCGCACAGAGCTGAGCCGCCGGGCCGCGGCGGGTGTGCCGCGGCTGCCTGCTGCCTGCTGCCGGTGTCCGGCGGGCGGTGACGACCGGTCACCGCCCCCGGGCGCCGGCAGCGGCATGCCCGGTATGAGGAATCGCCCGGTATGACGAATGGGCGGGTCTGTGGACGGCCAGCGGCGCCGGCCGCGGTGAGCGGACACAATGGCTGTGTGAGTACCACCAGCCTTCCCGTCCCCGACCGCGCCGCCGTGCTCCGCGCGGCCCTGCTCTCCGCCGGGTTCACCGCCGACGGACTGCTCGACCTGCTCGGCGCCCCCGCCTACACCGCACTCGCCCGCAGCGAGACCGTGCCCGCCCTCCGCGCCACCCGGGGGGACGGCCCGCTCGCCGTCCTGATCCGCCTGTTCCTGCTCCAGCGCCCGGTGCCCCGGGTCCACGCCTCCGGCGTGCTGCCCGTGGACGAGCTGCTCGCCGACGGCTGGCTGCGCCAGGAGGGCGACGAGCTCCACGCGACGGTCGACGTCCGGCCGTACGGGGGCCCGGACGGCGAGGACTGGTTCATCGTCTCCGACCTCGGCTGCGCCGTCGGCGGCGCGGGCGGTATCGGCAGCCGCGAGGAGGCCGTCGTCCTCGGTGTGGGCGGCGCCTCCACCACCCTCGCGGGGATCACGGTGCGGACCCCCGTCGGCTCCGCCCTCGACCTGGGCGCCGGCTCCGGCATCCAGGCTCTGCACGCCTCCCGCCACGCCACCCGCGTGACCGCGACGGACGTCAACCCCCGCGCCCTGGAGTTCACCCGGCTGACCCTCGCCCTCTCCGGGGCTCCGGAGGCCGAGCTCGCCGCGGGCTCCCTCTTCGAGCCGGTCGGCGGGCGTACGTACGACCTGATCGTGTCGAACCCCCCCTTCGTGATCTCGCCCGGAGCCCGGCTCACGTACCGGGACGGCGGGATGAGCGGGGACGACCTGTGCCGGACCCTCGTCCGCCAGGCCGGGGAGCACCTGAACGAGGGCGGGTACGCCCAGTTCCTCGCCAACTGGCAGCACGTGGAGGGCGAGGACTGGCGCGACCGGCTCCGCTCCTGGGTGCCGCGCGGCTGCGACGCGTGGATCGTCCAGCGCGAGGTGCAGGACATCACGCAGTACGCCGAGCTGTGGCTGCGGGACGCGGGGGACCACCGCAGCGACCCGCAGGAGTACGAGCGGCTGTACGAGGACTGGCTCGACGCCTTCGAGGCGGGCAAGACCCGTGCCGTCGGCTTCGGCTGGATCACCCTGCGCCGGACGGCGGCCGCCGAGCCCTCGATCGTGGTGGAGGAGTGGCCGCACCCGGTGGAGCAGCCCCTCGGCGACACGGTGCGGGCGCACTTCGAGCGCCAGGACTACCTGCGGTCGCACGATGATGCGGCCCTGCTGGAAGGCCGGTTCCTGCTGGCGGACGAGGTGGTCCAGGAGCAGGTGGGCCTGCCCGGCGCCGAGGACCCGGAGCACGTGGTGCTGCGGCAGAACCGCGGGATGCGCCGGGCCACCGAGGTCGACACGGTCGGAGCGGGCTTCGCCGGGGTCTGCGACGGGACGCTGACCGCCGGCCGGATCCTCGACGCCATCGCGCAGCTGGTCCAGGAGGACCCGGTGGTCCTGCGCGACCGCACGCCGGAGGCCATCAGGCTGCTGGTCGAGCAGGGCTTCCTGGAGCCGGCCGGGGACGGGGAGGCCGAGCTGAAGGGCTGAGGCCGGGGCGGAGGGCGGGGCCTGCGGCGCGTACGGCGGGGCGAACGGCGTACGGGCGCGGGACCGCGCGGCGCGTACGGCGTACGGGACCGCGCGGCGCGTACGGCGTACGGGACCGCGCGGAGCGGGGCACGCGGGCCGGGACGCCCCGGGTCACCCAGGGTGAGTTCACCCGCGCTTCGCCCGGATTTCGGCCTGCCGTACAACGCCGCATGCCACGCTCCCGGAAAGGGAAGGAGCGTGGCATGGAGAGCGGACCCGCAGTCTTCGCCGGGACGACGTTCCTGCTGTTCGGGGCCGGGCTGCTGGCCTGGACGGCAGCACGCGCAGTACGCCGCGAGCCGGTGGCCGAGGGCGTGCGCCCCGCGGTGGCCGTACCCGCCGCGGCGCTGGCCGGGGCCCTGTCGCTGGCCCTCGGCCTCTGGTGCTTCGGCCGCCTCTGAGCGGGGTGGCCCGGGCGGCCTCCGAGGGGGCGGTCCCGTCGGCGGTGCGCCGGTCGGCGGTTCGCGCCGCGGCGCGCCCGGGCGGCGCGCCGGATCCGCCCGCGCGGCCGGGTTCCCGCCGGACTTGTCCGGATCGCATCGGGTGAAGGCCGCGTGGAAGGGCGGCGAAGGGCTCGTGGACGGGGGGAGAACGGCCAGGTCCGGAGCCGACGGACGCATCCGGGCGGCAGGAATGGCACTAGTCGGGTTACCGTTCGAGTGGCCGTTGCGGGCTTCTGCCGTTTGACACGGGGGCGGGTTGTACCGTCACACTCCGCAGCGTCGCCGTACTGCGACCGAGTGCCGACCGGAGAGAAGAGCCAAGTTGTCCCCGACTAGCGAGACCGCAAAGGGCGGCCGCCGACTCGTCATCGTCGAGTCTCCTGCCAAGGCGAAGACGATCAAGGGCTACCTCGGGCCCGGGTACGTCGTCGAGGCGAGCGTCGGGCACATCCGCGACCTCCCGAACGGCGCCGCGGAGGTCCCCGAGAAGTACACGGGCGAGGTCCGCCGCCTCGGCGTGGACGTCGAGCACGACTTCCAGCCCATCTACGTCGTCAACGCGGACAAGAAGGCGCAGGTCAGGAAGCTCAAGGAGCTGCTGGCCGAGTCCGACGAGCTCTTCCTCGCCACCGATGAGGACCGCGAGGGCGAAGCCATCGCGTGGCACCTGCAGGAAGTCCTCAAGCCCAAGGTCCCCGTCCACCGGATGGTCTTCCACGAGATCACCAAGGACGCGATCCGCGACGCCGTCGCCAACCCCCGCGAGCTGAACCAGCGGATGGTCGACGCCCAGGAGACCCGCCGCATCCTCGACCGCCTCTACGGCTACGAGGTCTCGCCGGTCCTGTGGAAGAAGGTCATGCCGAAGCTGTCGGCGGGCCGCGTGCAGTCCGTCGCCACCCGGCTCGTCGTCGAGCGCGAGCGCGAGCGCATCGCCTTCCGCTCCGCCGAGTACTGGGACCTCACCGGAACCTTCGCCACCGGCCGTACCGGCGATGCGTCCGACCCGTCGACGCTGGTCGCCCGCCTGAACACCGTCGACGGCCGGCGCGTCGCCCAGGGCCGCGACTTCGGCTCGAACGGGCAGCTCAAGAGCGACGTCCTGCACCTCGACGAGGCCACCGCGCGCGCCCTGGCCGCCGCCCTCGCCGACACCGCCTTCGCCGTCCGCTCGGTGGAGTCGAAGCCGTACCGCCGCTCCCCGTACGCGCCCTTCCGCACCACCACCCTCCAGCAGGAGGCCAGCCGCAAGCTCGGCTTCGGTGCGAAGGCGACCATGCAGGTGGCGCAGAAGCTGTACGAGAACGGCTTCATCACCTACATGCGTACGGACTCGACCACCCTGTCCGACACCGCGGTGACCGCGGCCCGGGCGCAGGTCACGCAGCTGTACGGCGCCGACTACCTGCCGGAGAAGCCGCGCGTCTACGCCGGCAAGGTCAAGAACGCGCAGGAGGCGCACGAGGCGATCCGGCCTTCGGGTGATCGTTTCCGCACCCCGGCCGAGACCGGCCTGACCGGCGACCAGTTCCGCCTGTACGAGCTGATCTGGAAGCGGACCGTCGCCTCCCAGATGAAGGACGCCACGGGCAACTCCGTCACCGTCAAGATCGGCGGCCGGGCGGCGGACGGCCGGGACGCCGAGTTCAGCGCCTCCGGCAAGACCATCACCTTCCACGGCTTCATGAAGGCCTACGTGGAAGGCGCCGACGACCCGAACGCCGAGCTCGACGACCGCGAGCGCAGGCTGCCGCAGGTCGCCGAGGGCGACGCCCTGAGCGCCGACGGGATCACCGTCGACGGGCACGCCACCAAGCCGCCGGCCCGCTACACCGAGGCCTCGCTGGTCAAGGAGCTCGAGGAGCGCGAGATCGGCCGCCCGTCGACGTACGCGTCGATCATCGGCACGATCCTCGACCGCGGCTACGTCTTCAAGAAGGGCACGGCCCTCGTGCCGTCCTTCCTGAGCTTCGCCGTGGTGAACCTCCTCGAGAAGCACTTCGGCCGGCTGGTCGACTACGACTTCACCGCCAAGATGGAGGACGACCTCGACCGCATCGCCCGCGGCGAGGCCCAGTCCGTGCCCTGGCTCAAGCGGTTCTACTTCGGCGAGGGTGCCGAGGGCGCGGGCACGGCCTCTGCGGCGGGCAACGGCGACGGCGACCACCTCGGCGGTCTGAAGGAGCTGGTCACGGACCTCGGCGCGATCGACGCGCGCGAGATCTCCTCCTTCCCGGTCGGCGACGGCGTCGTCCTGCGCGTGGGCCGCTACGGCCCGTACGTCGAGCGGGGCGAGAAGGACACCGAGGGCCACCAGCGGGCCGACGTACCGGACGACCTGGCTCCGGACGAGCTGACGGTCGCGTTCGCGGAGGAGCTCTTCGCGAAGCCGAGCGGCGAGTTCGAGCTCGGCGCCGACCCGGTCAGCGGGAACCAGATCGTGGCGAAGGACGGCCGCTACGGCCCGTACGTCACCGAGATCCTCCCCGAGGGCACCCCCAAGACCGGCAAGAACGCGGTCAAGCCCCGGACGGCCTCCCTCTTCAAGAGCATGTCCCTGGACACGGTCACCCTGGACGAGGCGCTCAAGCTCATGTCGCTGCCGCGCGTGGTCGGCGCCGACGCCGAGGGCGTGGAGATCACGGCGCAGAACGGCCGCTACGGCCCGTACCTGAAGAAGGGCACGGACTCGCGCTCCCTGGAGACCGAGGACCAGCTCTTCACGATCACCCTGGACGAGGCGCTGGCGATCTACGCCCAGCCCAAGGTCCGGGGGCGCGCCGCGGCCAAGCCGCCGCTGAAGGAGCTGGGCACCGACCCGGTCAGCGAGCGCCCGGTGGTCGTCAAGGACGGCCGCTTCGGCCCGTACGTCACGGACGGCGAGACCAACGCCACCCTGCGCCGGGACGACGACGTCGAGACCATCACCCCGGAGCGCGGCTACGAGCTGCTGGCGGAGAAGCGCGCCAAGGGCCCGGCCAAGAAGACGGCGAAGAAGGCGCCCGCGAAGAAGGCGGCGGCGAAGAAGACGACGACGGCCGCGGCGGCCAAGAAGACCACCGCGAAGAAGACCGCGGCCAAGAAGACGACGACGGCCGCAGCCGCCAAGAAGACCACCGCGAAGAAGACGGTGGCGAAGAAGACCGCCGCGGCACCCGCGGAGGACTGAGCAGAGCTCCCGCCCCGGCCCTGCGAGGGCCGGGGCGGGCGGTGGCACACGGAGGGGCGGACCGGTTGCGGTCCGCCCCTCCGCACGGTTGTCCACAGCCCCCGGGCGGTCAGACGGCCAGGTCACAGCCCTGCGGCAGGCTGTGCACCCCGCAAGCCCGAGCACAGCGGATAGGCTGGGCGGATGACGCGAGCCGAGCAGCCAACGGTCGTGAACCCCACCTACGACGAAGCCCTAGCCGCAGACTCACGTGAGCGTGCGGTGCGCGCCCTGCTGCGCATCCCCCCGCTGAAGCGGCTGTGGAGTGCGCAGCTGGTCAGCGGTGTCGGCGACGCGCTCGCGCTGCTGGTGGTGGTGCTGCTCGCGTTCCAGGCCGCGGTGGCCCGGGAGTCCTTCGGGGGCGGCTACCGCGGCGCCGCCCTCGCCGTCGCCGCCGTCTTCGGCGTACGCATCCTCGCGACCCTCCTCAGCGGCGCCGTGCTCCTCGGGCCGCTGGCCGCCCTGACCGCCCCCGGAGGCAGGCTCGACCGCCGCTGGACGATGGTCGGAGCCGACGGGCTGCGCATCGCGCTGCACGTGGTCGCGCCCCTGTGGCTGGCCTGGGTGCCCGCGCAGGCGCTGACGGCACTGCTGGTCACGGCCTTCGTGTCCGGGATCGCCGAGCGCGTGTGGACGGTGGCCAAGGACTCCGCGGCCCCCGCCCTGCTGCCCGGGCCCCCGCCGGAGGGCGCGACCGTGCGGCCGCTCCCCGACCACCTGGAGGCCCTGCGGCGGCTGTCGCTGCGCACCGGCTTCGTCGCGCTGCCCGCCGCCGCGGCCGTCCTGGTCGCCGCCGGGCTGCTCGGGAGGCTGCTCGGGCTGTGGCTGGACTGGTTCCGCGACAATCCGGCGGCCCTCGGCTCGTACGTGGCGGCCGGCCTGTTCGCCGCGTCCGTCTCCGTCCTCGTCCCGCTCGTCCTGCCCGACACCAAGACCCCGCGCCCCCGCTCGCCCCTGGAGGGGCTGCGCCGCCCGGTCCAGGGCGACCGCCCGGAGAAGGGGCGCACGGGCGCGATCCCGCTGCTCGTGCTGGCCTGCGCGGCCGTCGCCGGAGCCGTGTCCTGCGCCGTGGCCCTCGCCCCGCTGCACGCCGCCGACCTGGGCGGCGGCCCCGTCGCCTTCGCGCTTCTCGTCCTCGCCCTCACCGGCGGGACGGTGGCCGGGATCCGCGCCGGGCAGGCCGGCAAGGTGCTGCCCGCGCTGTCGCGGCGGCGGATGCTGGCACTGTCCGTGGCCCTGACCGGATTCGCACTGCTCGCCATGGGCCTGGTCGCGGACACGACCACCGTGCTGCTCCTGGCCCTGCTGGCCGGCACGGGCGCCGGCGTCGCCGCGAACACCGGGCACGCCCTGCTCGACCAGGAGACCGAGGAGTTCCGCCGGGCCCGCATCGGCGAGCACCTGCACGCGGTCGTACGGGTCGCCGTGGCCGTCGGAGCCCTCGCGGCCCCGCTGCTCGCCGCCGGCATCGGCCCGCACCGGCTCGCCGGCGGGGACGTGGTCTTCGCGCACGGCGGCGCCGCCTTCACCCTCATGCTCGTCGGCGCCCTGCTGCTGCCCGTGGCCGCGATCGTGCTGGCGCGCGCCGACGACCGGCAGGGCGTACCGCTGCGCCGCGACCTGAAGGACGCCCTGCTCGGCGGCGAACCCGCCCAGGCCCCCTCGGCCACCGGCTTCTTCATCGCCCTGGAGGGCGGCGACGGCGCCGGTAAGTCCACGCAGGTCAACGCGCTCGCCGAGTGGATCCGCAGCAAGGGCCACGAGGTGGTCGTGACCCGTGAGCCGGGGGCCACCCCCGTGGGCAAGCGGCTGCGGTCGATCCTGCTCGACGTGTCCTCGGCCGGCCTGTCGAACCGCGCGGAGGCCCTGCTCTACGCCGCCGACCGCGCGGAGCACGTGGACTCGCTGGTGCGCCCGGCCCTGGAGCGCGGCGCCGTCGTCATCTCCGACCGGTACATCGACTCCTCGGTGGCCTACCAGGGCGCGGGCAGGGACCTGTCCCCGACGGAGATCGCCCGGATCTCCCGCTGGGCCACCAGCGGGCTCGTACCGAACCTGACCGTGCTCCTCGACGTCTCCCCCGAGACCGCCCGCGAGCGCTTCACGGAGGCGCCCGACCGGCTGGAGTCCGAGCCCGCGGAGTTCCACCAGCGGGTGCGCTCGGGCTTCCTGACCCTGGCCGCCGCCGATCCTGCGCGCTACCTCGTCGTGGACGCGGGCCAGGACCCCGAATCGGTCTCCACCGTCCTGCGGCACCGGCTCGACCGGGTCCTGCCGATGTCCGACGCGGAGCGCGAGGCCCAGGCCGAGGCGCGCCGCAAGGCCGAGGAGGAGGCCCGGCGGGCCGCGGAGGAAGCGCGGTTGAAGGCCGAGGAGGAGGCTCGCAGGAAGGCCGAGGAGGAGAAGGCGCGCGCCGAGGAGGAGGCCCGCAAGAAGGCCGAGGAGGAGGCGCGCCGCAAGGCGGCGGAGGAGCAGGCCGCCCGGGAGGCCGAGGAGGCCCGGCTCCGGGCCGAGGCCGAGGCCCGGCGCAGGGCGGCCGAGGAGCAGGCCCGCCGGGAGGCCGAGGAGAAGGCCAGGGCCGCGGAGGCGGAGCGGCTGCGCCGGGAGGCCGAGGAGGAGGCCCGGATGCGGGCCGAGGCCGAGGAGCGCCGACGCGAGAAGCAGCGCAAGGCCGAGGAGGCCCTGCTGAAGGCCGAGGAGGCGCGCCGGCTGGCGGAGGCCTCGGCCGCGGCGGCGGCAGCAGCGGCCGCAGCGGCCGCGGCCGCACCGGCGCCGGCACCTGCGGCCGCGCCTGCGCCCCCGCCCGAGTCGGCGCCTGCGGCCGGGGCCGCGCCGCGGGTCGGGCTCAGGAAGGAGCCCGCGACCCCCGTCCCGGCGGACGAGGCCGTGACCGTCGAGACCCCCGTGGTGCGGCCGGACCCCCGCGCCGACGAGCGGTCCGAGGAGATCACGCAGACCGTCCCCGTCCCGAAGGCGACGGCGCTGGACGAGACCGCCGTACTGCCGCCCGTACGGCCTGATGCACCGGCCGACCGGGTGCCGCCGGGCCTGTTCCGCGACGAGCCCCGCCCGGGCGGCCACGCCCCGGGGAGCAACGACCGGACCCGCGAGCTCCCGCTCGTCGACGAGACCGGACGGCCGCGCCGGCGCTCGGACTGGGCGGAGGACACCCCGCTCGACGACCTGCCGAGCCTGGCCGACGAGCTGCTGGGCCGCCGGGACCGGTCCGACGAGGGGGGCGGCGACGGAGGCGGGGGCCGCCGCCGCTGACGGGTGCGGCTGACGGGCCGCGCCGGCTGGCCCGCTCGGCGGGCGCTGTTGCCGACGGGCCCTATGCCTGGCGGGGCCCCGCTGTCGGCGGGGACCGCCACAATGGAACCCGCGGCGGGTGCACGGCCCGGCGGGTCCGGCGGCCGGACGTGCGGCGGGCGCCGGGAACAGCCGCGCGCAGGCGGACAGCGTGCAGACGGAACGACGTACTGGTGGAACGACCGTACGGACGGAACGACCGCACAAACGGAACGACGTACAGACGGAGTGGGAGCGGCCGGATGCCGGTGTGGGACGACCTGGTGGGCCAGGAGCGCGTGCAGACGCAGCTCGCCGCCGCCGCCCGTGACGCGGACGCGCTGGTCACGGCGGTGAGTGCCGGGGAGCCGGTGCCCGCCGCCTCCAAGATGACCCACGCGTGGCTGTTCACCGGCCCCCCCGGATCCGGCCGGGCCACGGCCGCCCGCGCCTTCGCCGCCGCCCTCCAGTGCACCAGCCCCGACCGCGCCCTCGGCGGCGAACCGGGCTGCGGATTCTGCGACGGCTGCCACACCACCCTGGTCGGCACCCACGCCGACGTGGAGATCGTCCGTACGGACCTGCTGTCGATCGGCGTCAAGGAGACCCGCGACCTGGTCCGCCGGGCCCAGCTCTCCCCGGCCGTCGGCCGCTGGCAGGTGATCGTCCTGGAGGACGCCGACCGCCTCACCGAGGGCGCGGGGAACGTGCTGCTGAAGGCCGTGGAGGAGCCCGCCCCGCGGACGGTGTGGCTGCTCTGCGCCCCCTCCCTGGAGGACGTGCTCCCCACCATCCGCTCCCGCTGCCGGCACCTGACCCTGCGCACCCCGTCGATCGCGGCCGTCGCCGACGTGCTCGTCCGGCGGGACGGGATCGAGCCGCCGGTGGCCGCGGCCGCCGCGCAGGCCACGATGGGCCACATCGGCCGCGCCCGGCGGCTGGCCACCGACGAGCGCGCCCGCGAGCGCCGCGCGGCCGTCCTGCGGCTGCCCCTGCGCGTGGACGACGTCGGCGCCTGCCTCAAGGCCGCGCAGGAGCTCGTCGACGCGGCCGCGGAGGACGCCAAGCAGGTCGCCGAGGAGGTCGACACCAAGGAGACCGAGGAGCTGCGCGCCGCGCTCGGCGCGGTGGCCGGCACCGGCGGCCGGATGCCGCGCGGCACGGCCGGGGTCATGAAGGAGCTGGAGGACCGCCAGAAGCGGCGCCGGACCCGCACCCAGCGCGACAGCCTCGACCTGGCCCTCAGCGACCTGATCGGCTTCTACCGCGACGTGCTCGCCCTCCAGCTCGGCTCGGGCGTCCCGCTGGCCAACGCGCCCGTACGCCAGGACCTCGACCGCGTCGCCCGCACCGGCGGCCCCGAGGCGACCCTGCGCCGGATCGAGGCGATCTTCGCCTGCCGCGAGGCCCTGGACCGCAACGTGGCCCCGCTGCTGGCCGTGGAGGCCATGACGATGGCCCTCCGCGCGGGCTGACCCGGCGGCCCGGCCCTCAAGCCGGGCCACCCCGCCAGCCGCCCCGCCCCCGCCGGACCTATCACTCATACGGGCAAGAACCCGCCCGTACCGGAGAGGACGGCACCTCGGGAGGCTACGCTCCCGGAATGGACACCAGGCGCCTGCTGCGCACCACCGGGACCGTGATCGCCGCAGCCGGACTGCTCGTCTCCGGCTGCACCTCGGACAGCGGCGGCCCGAAGGCCACGGCGGCCCCGGCCTCCCTCTCCGGCGAGTCCGCCGCCCGCGCCACGGCCGTGCCCGCCGCCCTGAAGCCGTTCTACGAGCAGCCGCTGAGCTGGCGGGACTGCGGTGTCTCCGGTTTCCAGTGCGCCACGATGAAGGCGCCGCTCGACTACGCGCACCCGGACAACGGCAAGGAGATCGACCTGGCCGTGGCCCGCAAGAAGGCCACCGGCCCCGGCAGCCGGCTCGGCTCCCTCCTGGTCAACCCGGGCGGACCGGGCGGTTCCGCGATCGGCTACCTCCAGGCGTACGCGGGCATCGGCTACCCGGCGCCGGTGCGCGCCCGCTACGACATGGTGGCGGTCGACCCGCGCGGGGTGGCCCGCAGCGAGCCCGTCGAATGCCTCACCGGGCCCCGGATGGACGCGTACACGCAGGTGGACCAGACCCCGGACGACAAGGCGGAGCAGAACACCCTGGTCAAGGCCTTCGAGGAGTTCGCGCAGGGCTGCGAGCGCCGCTCGGGCGAGGTCCTGCCGCACGTGTCCACGGTCGAGACCGCCCGCGACATGGACATGCTGCGGGCGGTGCTCGGCGACGAGAAGCTGACGTACGTGGGCGCCTCGTACGGCACCTTCCTCGGTGCCACGTACGCGGACCTCTTCCCGCACCGCGTGGGCCGGCTGGTCCTCGACGGGGCCATGGACCCCTCCCTGCCGGCGGTCGACCTGAACCGTGATCAGACGGCCGGCTTCGAGACCGCCTTCCGCTCCTTCGCCGCCGACTGCGCCAAGCAGGGCGACTGCCCGCTCGGCACCGGCAGCCCGGACGAGGCCGGCCGCAACCTGAAGGCGTTCTTCGCCAAGCTCGACGCCCAGCCGGTGCCCACGGGCGGCAGCCGCCCCCTCGGCGAGTCCCTGGCCACGACGGGGGTGATCGCGGCCATGTACGACGAGAGCGCCTGGCCGCAGCTCCGGGAGGCGATCCGGTCCGCGATGGACGGGGACGGCGCGGGCCTCCTGGCCCTGGCGGACAGCTACTACGAGCGCGGCGCGGACGGCAAGTACGCCAATCTGATGTTCGCCAACGCGGCCGTGAACTGCCTGGACCTCCCGCCGGCGTTCAGCGGCGGCCCGGAGGCGGTCGAGGCGGCCGTCCCGTCCTTCGAGAAGGCCTCGCCGGTCTTCGGCAAGGGCTTCGCCTGGGCCTCCCTGAACTGCACGTACTGGCCGGTGAAGGCCACCGGCACCCCCCACCGGCTGGAGGCCCGGGGCGCCGCCCCGATCGTGGTCGTCGGCACCACCCGCGACCCGGCCACCCCGTACAAGTGGGCCCGCTCCCTGGCCTCCCAGCTCGACTCGGGCGTCCTGCTGACCTACGACGGCGACGGCCACACGGCGTACGGCCGCGGCAGCGACTGCATCGACACGGCCGTCAACCGCTACCTCCTTGAGGGCGAGCCCCCCGCCGAGGGCAAGAAGTGCTGACCACCCCCGCCGCCCCCTGGTCGGGACCACCCCGGGAAACCCTGTAGACTGAGCGCCGCTGCTGATGCGAACCTCCCCCTGGGGAGAATCTCTCCGCAGCTTGCCGCCTTAGCTCAGTTGGCCAGAGCAACGCACTCGTAATGCGTAGGTCTCGGGTTCGAATCCCGAAGGCGGCTCCATGTCTGACCAGCGGTTTCCTTCGGGAAGCCGCTGTTCTGCTTTGTGGGCAGTTGCAGTTCCCGTTGCGATAGAACGGATGTTCAACCCCACAGGGCATCCCCCATCCGCTTCGCCGCGTCGTTGGCGAGCGCCGAGCCAACGTGCGTGTACCGCTGCGTCATCCGCATGGACGAGTGGCCGAGGATCTCCATCACGACCCGAGGGCTGACGCCGGACTCGATCAGCAGCGTGCCGGCCGTGTGGCGGCCGTCGTGCACGCGGGCGTCCCTGATGCCTGCGGCCTGGAGGATGTCCTTCCACTCCTCCCAGTCCATCCGGGGGTCGATCGGCTTGCCGTTCTCCTGGCAGAACACGAGGTCGTGCTCCTCCCAGAGTTGGCCGGCGGCCAAGCGCTCCTGGAGCTGCTCCTTGCGGTGCGCGCGCAGGATCGGTACCAGCGGCGGCGGGATGGGGGCCAGCCGCTTGTTCTTGCCCTTGGGCTCCCGGAACACGAGGCCGCCGCCCGTACGCTGCGGGCACACCTTGGCGTGCGCCTTGCACTCCTTCGGGCAGGGCCGGGGGCACCCGTTCTTGAGCCTCGCGTGCTGCTTGCAGGTGGACTTGCAGCCCTTGCGGTGATGGGCGGCACCGCAGGCGTGGGCGTCTTCGCAGCCGTGCTGCCACGTGAGCCGCTGGAGCTGCCACCAGATCTTCATGACGCCGCGGTCGAGGTCCACGTACTTCCAGCGCAGCCCGAGGGCCTCGCCCTGGCGGAGGCCTTCGGCCAGGGCCACCGACCAGCGCGCACCGTTCCGCCTCTGGCTCGCTTCGGTGAGTACCGCCTTCGCTTCGGCCTGGCTCAGCGGGTCGATCTCGACTTCCGCCGCGGACGGCGGCTCAACGAGGGTGGCCACGTTGCGGTGAATCATGTCCCGCTGCATGGCGACCTTCAGCGCGCGGGCGATGATCCGGTGCGTCTTCAACACGGTCCCGGACGACAAGTCCCGGCGCAGCATGTCCAAGTACATCGCGTCCAGGTGCTCCGGGGCGAGCTTGTCCACGCGGTGCTTGCCGATCCCCGGGAACAGGTACAGGCGGCACTTCGACCGGTAGTCGTCCAGCGTGCGCG
Organism: Streptomyces sp. NPDC038213; assembly: GCF_055600495.1. Lineage (NCBI taxonomy): Bacteria > Bacillati > Actinomycetota > Actinomycetes > Kitasatosporales > Streptomycetaceae > Streptomyces > Streptomyces sp. NPDC038213. The sequence goes on along the minus strand of NZ_JBVJYM010000011.1, from coordinate 138,366 downwards.
GCGCCATGGTTCCGTCGGCGACTTTCCGGGCGCACGCGGTGTCCATCCACGTGGTGAGCCACTGCTCAACCGTCGGCGGCCGGCCTGCCTTTCGGGTCTTGCCGGTGTCGCGGAGCTTCTCCAGCTCCTTCACCTTGGCGCGGACGCCAGCCTCGTCGGGCCCCTGGCGGTGCCGCCGGTCCGGGGCGCCGTTCGGCTTCACGCCGACCGTGACCCAGCCGTGCCACTTCCCGTCCGCCTCGGAGTAGTACACCGAGGACTCGCCGTTGCTCCGACGGCCGCTCATCCGGCGCGACCGGGGCGTCCGGGCGGAAGGAACTGGCGCTGCCGGGCGTTGGAGATCCAGCGCCTGACGGTCGCAACGGGCGTGTTCGTCTCGTCCGCGATCACTGTGGCCGGGGCGTTGTGGCCTGTCACCACCAGCCACTTGTAGGTGCGCGCAAGATCGCGGAGGAAGTCGTCCGTGATGCGGCCAGCCGGGCGGGAAAGCCGCGGTGGTCGTTCGCCGGCGTCCTGCGGGCCGCCGCTGAGCATGATCATGTTGCCGGGCACGGTCACGTCGTTCGGGTCGTCGGCCCCTCGGAGTTCCTCGACGCTGCCGAAGTGTCGCTCCAGCTGCTCCACGCTGACGGGCTCTTCTCGGGGGTCCGCCAAGAGCACTTTGAGGTACGGGTTGTTCTCGCCCAGGGCTTCCCACATCTGGCCCATGACGCCCTCGCCGTTCACGGCCTCCTCGATGGCCTGGAAGGGGACGTACCGCCACACGTGGGTGCTGATAGGGGACGGGCTGTCCATGACCACGGTGTGCACGTTGAGACGTTGCTGAGGGCCGGTGCCGGAGCCGCGGAGCCGCATGTAGACGGTCGTGCTGTCCGTCATCGCCTTCGCGCGAACCCAGCCGCCGGGAGCGCACACGGCGCGCCAGTCGGTCAGTTCCTTCATGGGCCCAGCATCCCAAGTGCGCAACCAATGCGCAACCTCTCCGAATAACCTGGACACCCTTGCACGGCCGGACGCGACCCACTACCTTGAAATGAGCAGCCTGGCAGATAGCTCAGCCAGCCCTCTCAAGGAGCCTGCATGTCCCGGATTCTCTACCCGACCGATGAGGCGGCCCAGCAGCTTGGCGTAAGCCTCACCACAGCCAAGGCGCTCATCGCCGCCGGTGAGCTGCGCAGCATCAAGATCGGCCGCTCGCGCCGGATTCCGGCGGAGGCCCTGCACGAATTCGTGCGCCGCCTCGACATCGAGCAGAACGGCGACGGCGCCGGGGTTGCAGCCCCGACGCCGTCCGAGAACACCTCTGCCACGTCCTGAAACGCCAACGGCCGGGGTTGCAGCCCCGGCCATGGATGGAGTCCTCATGACCCACGTTACCGCCGTGCTCCCCGTCCTCGCGAGCACGGAACTCGACATCTTCGACGCCGACCAGCGCAGCCGGATCCCGGCCGCTGTCGGCATCGCAGCCACCACCCCGGTCGCGAACCTGATGAACCCGGCCCTCGTCACAGCGTGCCGCCGAGAGGACCTGCCGCCGCTCACCCCGCGTGCCCTCGCCGTCCTGGTCGAGATCGCCGAGATGAAGGAAGAGGGCATGCCGGCCGAGATGGTCAAGTTCTGGGACCTCGTGTCCGGACTCATCTGGCGGGCCGGGGACTCCAAGGTCGTGCTCGCCGAGGTCGCCGAGCTGATCTCCGGTGCGCGCACCGAGGCTGGCGAGTGACCACCCGCACCACGCAGGGAAGCCCCGTCACCGCCACGGTGACGGGGCCCTCCCGCGTGCTCCACGAGGCCCTCGCCCTCGCCTCCCTCGGCTGGTACGTCTTCCCGCTCATCCCCCGCGACGGCACCCCGGCGATCAAGGAGTGGGAACGGCGGGCGACCACCGACCTCGACCACATCACCCGGGCCTGGACCGGCCGCTACCGCGGCTACAACCTCGGCGTGGCCTGCGGCCCGTCCCGGCTCGTCGTCCTCGACCTCGACCGCGACAAGGGCCAGACCCCGCCCGAGGAGTGGAACGCGCCCGGCATCGTGGACGGCCTGGACGTCTTCGCCGAACTCCACGCCCGCCACGGCGAACGGCTCCCCATCGGCACCACGCCTACGGTCCTCTCCCCATCCGGTGGCCTGCACTTGTACTACGCGGCCCCGGACGGCGTTGACGTACGGCTCTCCGCCGGCCGAGTCGGCTGGAAGGTGGACGTCCGCGCGCACGGCGGCTACATCACCGCCCCGCCCACCGTCACCGGCAAGGGCGCGTACCGGTGGATCACCGACCCGGGCGAGGCCAAGCCGCAGCACATGCCGCTGTGGCTGATCCGCCGGGCCGCCCCGCCGAAGCCGCCCCCGCTGGTACTCCCGGCCGTCGTGAAGGACTCCAGCGGCTACGCGGCCTCCGCCCTGCGCGGGGAGCTGCAAGCCGTCCTGGATGCCCCGGAGGGCACCCGTAACGACACCTTGAACCAGGCCGCGTTCAACCTCGGCACCCTCATCGGCGCTGGCCGCCTCGACTCCCGCGTCGCTGTCGAGGCGTTGGTGGCCGCGGGCGAGTCCATCGGGCTGGCGCCGCGCGAGGTGCAGAAGACCGTCACGTCCGGCGTGAGCGCCGGTCTCAGGAACCCCCGGAGCACCGCCAGTGACCACCGTTGACGACATCCTCGCCGCCCTCCCGGTCGCCGCCGCGATCCCGGAGGGCGACCAGGAGCGGCCGGGGCACCTCACGGCCGAGTTCTACGCCGCCCGCCCCGTGTTCCAGCACATCCAGCAGGCGGCGCACTCACAGGGGCGCCCGGCGGACGTCTTGTTTTACAGCACGCTCGCCCGGCTCTCCGGGATGATCTCGCCGCACATCAAGGCCGTGACGGGGATCTCCGGAAAGGCGTCCCTGAACGTCTTCGCGGCCGCGGTCGGCCCGTCCGGCTCTGGGAAGTCCACCGGGCAGTCAGGGGCCCGCGAGCTGATCGTCCCGGGGGACCCTGAGTTCCGTGACGGCCTGCCCGTGGGCACCGGTGAGGGCATCGCCGAGATGTTCATGGGCACCGTGGACGAGCCCACGGGCGAGATCCACCAGCGGGGCCCGTTGAAGGGCGATCCGGTCACCCGGAAGGTCCGGAAGCAGGTCCGGCACAACGGGTACATCTACATCGACGAGGGCCAGACCATGGCGACCCTGGCCATGCGGCAAGGCTCCACGCTCGCCGAGACGCTCCGCCGCGCGGCCGTCGGCGAGGCCCTCGGGCAGACGAACGCCTCGGAGGAGCGGACGCGGTACGTGGCGCCCGGCTCGTACAGCCTCGGGCTGTTCGTCGGGTTCCAGCCCAGCACGGCCGTGCCGCTGCTGAACGACGCCAGCACCGGCACCCCGCAGCGCTTCTTCTGGTGCTGGTCGCTGGACCCGAGCATCCCGGACGACCCCCCGCAGTGGCCCGGACCGATCACCAAGCACCCCGGGCAGATCCGGACCGCCGAGGACATCGACGTCGTCTTCCCTCCCCGCATCCGCCGGATGCTGTGGGAGGAACGGACCGCCCGGAACCGCGGCGACGTGAAAGTGGCCGAACTCGACGGGCACGCCGGCCTGATGAAGGTGAAGGCCGCCGCGCTCTTCGCCCTCATGGACGGCGGCCGGTACGAGGTCACCGAAGAGGACTGGGCCCTCGCCGAAACCGTCTGGGACACCTCGTGCGCCGTCCGCGACTCCCTCGTGGCCCGCGCCCGCCGCGAGGCCGAAGCACAGCGGCAGGCGACCGAGGACGCCAAGGTCAGCGTCGAGGTCCGCGCCCACATGGCCAAGAACGAGGCCGACCGCCGGATGGAGCGACTGGTACGGCTCGTGGTCAAGCACTGTTCCAAGCCGGGCGGGATCAGCTTCGGCTACATGCGGCGGGCTCTCCGGACCGAGGACCGCCCTTACCTCTCGGCAGCCGTTGACCTTGCCGAGGAACGGGACCTGGTGACCGTCGAGGACGACCACATCAGCCCGAACACGACCACCAGGGCGTGAGGACGCGGGGACGGCTGAGGACATGAGGACGTCCGTCCTCAGCCCCCGTCGCGCCAGAGCACCTCACCTCTAGACAACTACATACACGCACAAAAGGGACATGAAATCTCTTTCGTGTGACGCGCGACAAGGGGCTGAGGACGCCCGTCCTCATGTCCTCATGTCCTCATCCTCACCTCAGGAGTCCTCATGGAACCCGTCCACACGACCTACGCCGCAGGCAGCGAACAGCTGATCGCTCGCGTCATCGCCGAGTACCGCTGCGGCCATTGCGACAGCGACACCGAGGCCTGGACCGACCACCACGGAAACCCCCACCTGAACATCCACCACGACAGCGGGTGTCCCGTCCTCACCGGCACCCTCAGCGCCGTCCCGGACGTCGCCCGCGCCGCACACCCCCACTGAACGTCCGTCCGCGGCGGCTGGTGTCTCGCGCGCGCACGCGAGCCGCCCACCGCCGCCCTCCCCGAAGGGACCCCACCGTGACCACCACGAACAAGACCGCCGCCGTCCTCGCCCTCGCCCGGGGCGGGAGCAACCACCAGGCCGCGACCGAGGCCGGCGTGTCCACCCGCACGATCCTCCGGTGGCGTGAGGACGAACAGTTCGTCCACGACGTCGCCGAGGCCCGCACGCAGCTCCTCCGCCTCGCCGTGGGCCGCCTCGCTGCCGCCTCTGTGAAGGCCGTGGACACCCTTGTGGACGCCCTCGACACCGAGCGCGGACAGGCCCGCGTGCAGGCCGCGAAGGTACTCCTGGAGTCCACCCTCTCCCTCCGCGAGTCCCTCGACCTGGAGGAGCGGCTCGCCGCCCTCGAAGCTGACCGGGGCCACCGGTGAGCCGCCGCCTGCAACTGGGGCGCCTGGAGGCCCTGGAGGCCGCGCGGAACAGCAACCGGATCCAGTTCCGCACGCCCGCCGGCCGCAGCTTCAGCGTGGACATCGCCGACGTGATGGCGATCATGATGGACGGCCTCGGCTGGCTGAACGAGCCGACCAGCGACCCGCCCCGCGGCCCGGTCCTGGAAGCCCTCGCAACGGCAGTGCCGGACAAGGAGTTGGGCCTCATCGCCCAGAGCGCCGTCATCGCCGCCCAGCAGGCCGTACAGGCGGCCAGCTCATGAGCGACGAACTCCTCACCCTGGCCGAGTTGGAGGACCGGGCGTGGGCGGTCGTGGCTGCCGCGGCCGAGGACCGCGCCGAGGACGTGGACGAACTCCTCGTAACGCTCCCGTGGGACGACCTCGTGGCGGTCGTGTACGCGGTCGCCCGCACCAGCGCCACGATCCTTGCAGGCCCCCGCGGGCGGGCAGGGTTGGCCGAGGCGATCCGCGGCCAGCTGCTGGCGCGGCGGGCCGAGCGCGAGGGCCTCGGCGATGAGTGAGCGGGTGTACGTGCCGGCCGAGCTGGCCGCGACGACGTTCTCCGCCCTGGCCCTGTACCTCGCGGACCGTACGCGGGCGAACGGCGGCGCGCTGACCCCGGAGGCCCGCACCCTTCTGCGGGCCCTGCACGCGGCCGCACAGGGAACCGGGGTTGGCGCCGACCACTGTTCCTCCGAAGGAAGCGGTACTAGCAATTCCCCCACGCTGGGGGCGAACGAGGTCGCGGACGTGCTCGGCTGCTCCAGACGCTGGGCCACGCATCTCCTAAGCTCCGGCCGGCTCGTGGCATGGCGGGTCGGCCGGACTTGGATCACCACTCCGGGCGACCTCGACCGCTACCGCTTCGGCGAGGAGACGCCTGATGAATCCACCCCCGCAGGACAACCGACCTGACATGCTCGGCGCGATCGGCGCCGCGCTCGCCGAGCAGAAGGCCGCCGCCGAGGCCGCCGCCGCACCCGAGCGCCAGGCCTTCGAGGCCGCCCTCGACCGCGACGCTGCCCTGTACGGCACCGCAGGGTGGGAGTCCCTCACCCCGGCCCGGAAGGCCCTCGTGGGCCGTCACGTGGCCGCCCGCACGGCTGCTGGGACGGAGGCGGCATGACCCCCGCCGACGCCCGCACCGCATTGGCCACCGCCCGCACCGAGGCCGACCAGGCCCGCGAGTTGGTCGAGGCCCTGGCCGAGCGCGTCCGCGGCGGCGACCAGGCCGTCACCGCCGAGCAGATCGGCGGACAGCGCCAGCTCGCCGAACTGGCTGGCCTCCGGGTAGAAGCCGCCGAACGCAAGCTCGCTACCGCCATCGCCGCCGACCGCGACGCCCGCGCACGCGCCATCGGCGACCGCGTCCGCGACCTCGTGGCCGCCGACTCGACCGCACCCCTCATCGACGCCGTCAAGGCCGTCATGAGCGCCGTCACCGCCCTCGTGGACGTCGCCACGGAACGCCGAGAGCTGATCCGCGCGACCGCCGTCGAGGGCGTCGCAATGAACGATGAACTCGGCCGGAGCCAGAATGACCCGTGGCCGTCCCGCGCGTACGGCTTCATGGCGCAGACCACGGGCGGCATCAACGTCGTCGCCATCGACCAGGGGCACGTGCAGGCGTTCCAGGTCGGCGACCTCCTGGGCGTGGCTCTGGCTGCCGCTCTGGCCGGCCAGAACGAAGCCTGCCGCCAGCTCGCCCACATGGTGACGACGACCCCTGAGGCGGTCGAGCACACCGCCAAGGGTGTCCCGGGGCTGTCCGAGGCCCTCCAGTGCACCCGCGAGCAGTACGAGGAACTGGCCCGGCCCGCGCAGCTCGAAGCGGCGCGGCAGGGCCGTATGCCGTCCCCCCCGACCACCAGCGCCACCGACGAGGGTGCAGCCGCGTGACCGCGAACAGGAAGTGGGGCCGCACCGGCGTCACCCGAACCGGTCACCTGCTCGACTTGGAATGCTGACTGGCCCTTTGGCATCCTCGCCCGACCTCTGCTGGTGGCCGGGCGAGGTTAGATCCAGACGGACCAGACACCCGCTACTGCCCCTGCCGCGACACCCAGAACGGCCAGGGCGATTGAGGCGGTGTTGTCCGCGGCCTGCTTCAGAACGGCGAGCCTGGCCACCTGTTGCAGGTACTGCACATCGTTCCAAGTCGATGTCACTTCGAGTACTTGCCTGCTCAGCTCCTGTTGATCATCCGCTGGTAGCTCGCTTCGGACGATGAGGTTCAAACCTCGGAAGCGCCACTGCAAGTCTCGGTACTCGCGGCGCAGATCACGCACCCCACGGGTAATGCCAACAGCCGCCACCACACCGGCAGCAAGGGCGAGCGACGCGTTGCTGATCTTCACACCCGCGATGAGCCCGCAGGCGGCGGGAGCCAACACCAGGAATGCAGCGCCGGCCGCGATGATGGTTCGGTCTCTCATTCGCAGAACCTACCCTCGCCCAGATCCGCCTGCCTACGGGTGTACACGACGCCGTTGCAAGTCTTGACCCGATCCCCTGCGGCAGCCCTTCCAGTTCATGCAAGATGCAGCCCACCGACGTCTTGGGAGGACCATGCGTATGCCCACGGTCGTGGGGCTGCTTGCCTCCGCGGCACTCCTCATCAGCTGTTCCAGCCAGGAGCCCACATACGACGAGATGGCTGGCCAGTGCGCCGCAGCGCTCAAAGCCCGGCCGTACGGCGACACTGCCAAGCCGAAGCCATGCGAGGGGTTGAAGGAGGAGGACTACACCCTGCTCAACCTGGGTGGCGTGCTGGACGGGCTGGGATGGACCGACGAGAGCGGGCGCTTCGACAAGGACAAGATGCTTCAAAGCACACCGTAGATCGCCGTGACCACTTGCCCGACTCGTGAGCGGGAGGAGATGCGTTGCAAGCAACCACCCGCACTGTGCTAGGCCCGCGCAATCTGGCGCAACCACCAACCAGGCGACAGCGATTCGCCGCATGCTGGTTCCCCAACCATCATGAGCGGAGAGACGGCCATGACCCTGCGCTTCATCGGCACCACCTCGGAGTTCGGCAACTGTCCGACCCTGTACGAGATCATCGAAACCGGCGACATCGTCACCCAGGGCAAGAAGCTCACCGACCCTGAGCACCTCGCGCAGCTGCGAGACGTCGGGGAGGACGAGACGTTCGTGGTCATTCCGCGCGAGCTCCTGATCCGCTTCGCACCGAAGGAGTGACCGTGCTGGTCCCGTTCGAGGAGATCATCCCGCTGTTCTCGGAGTTCGAGCACACCGCGTTCCGACTGGAGACGCGCCGCGGGTACGCCACCGACCGGGCCGGCGCCCGCTTCCAGGCCTTCATGCGCGGCATCGACCCGGCGCCGGAGCCGGACAACCCCTGGCACGTCAACGTGCGCGAGAAGGCCGAGCAGGGCGCCAGGTTCTCCAGGGTCCGCATCATCGACACCCCGCCCACCGACGGACAGCGGTTCCTGATGGCCGCAGCGGCGGCGAACGCGGACGCAGGCGAGGACATCCGGGTCCTGGCCCGCGCCGAGGCTGGGCCGCTGGAGCTGCCGGACTTCGATTTCTGGTTGTTCGACTCGCGCACCCTGGTCCGCTTCCACATCGACGCGGACGACACCACGACCGGTGTCGAGGTCATCACCGACCCTGCCGACGTGCTCGCCGCGTGCCGGGCCCGGGACCGCGCCTGGCCCCTGGCCGCCCCTTCTGGCGAGGTGTGGGCGCAGGTACGTTCCTGATGTGAGCACGGACTTCCAGAACGCCCGGGTGGCCCTCGGCGCGCGCCTGCGGGAACTGCGCGCCGAGGCCGGCCTGTCGGGGAAGGACCTCGCCGCCCGCCTCGGTTGGCAACGCTCGAAGGTGTCGCGGCTGGAGAACGGCAAGCAGACCGCCACCGAGGCCGACACGGACGCGTGGGCCGCCGCCGCGGGCGTGCCCGAGCAGGCCCCCGATCTCCGCAGCCGTTTGAAGGGGCTGGAGTCCCAGCAGCGTTCCTGGCGCAGGCAGCTCGCCGCCGGGCCCCGGCCCGTTCAGGACCGGTACGTGGTCGAGTACCAGCAGACCGCCAGCATGCGCGGCTACGAGGCCACCGTGGTCCCCGGGCTGTTCCAGACCCCCGGGTACGCGCGGCACCTCATCGAGGCGAACACGGTGCTGTTGCAGTCCCCGCGGGACACCGAGGCGGCCGTCGCCTCCCGGATGCGCCGCCAAGAGGTGCTGTACGAGACGGGGAAGCTGTTCCGGGTGCTGGTGTGGGAGGGGGCGCTTCACGCGCTCGTGTGCCCGCGGGACGTGATGGCCGGCCAGCTCGACCGGCTGATGGGACTCATTGGCATGAGCACGGTCGAACTCGGCATCGTCCCGTTCGGCGTGCCCATGGCCCTCACCCCCAAGCACGGGTTCTGGATCTTTGACGAGCAGCGGGTGATCGTGGAGACGATCAACTCCGAGCTGACGTACGACACCGCTGACGACCTCGCCCTGTACGGCCGGGTGTGGGACGCACTGAACGAGTCCGCGGTGTACGGGGCGCAGGCCCACCGGCTCCTCGCCCGCGCGAGGCACGTGCTCACGACGCCGTGAGCAACCTGCGCCAACGCCGGTGGTCGGCCGCGCAATCCGGCGCAACCGGGCGGACCGGCCGAGGGCCGGATTCCTACGTTGCTGGTCATGGCGACAGCAACGGGCGCCGTACGCGCCGTCCTCGACCCCGCCCCCGTCCGGCAGCAGCATGCCCCCGCCCGGAAGCCTCGGGCCAACGCTGACGAACACACCCTGCCCCCCTGCCGCCTCGGCGAGCACGAGTACTGCCGGCCCGGGGAGGTCCGCACCTGCTTCGGCGACCTCGCGATCCCCGCCCGCCGCTGCGACTGCACGTGCCACAGCGAGGGCGGCCGGTGAGCGGTGGCCGGATCTGCTGCCGATGCGACCGGACGATCCTCGGCCCGGCCCGCGAGACCGCCCCCGACTCGATGTCCGGGGCCCGGCCGAGCAACTGGGCTCACCCGGAAGGGGACCCGGCGTGCCGGCGGAGGGTGGCACGGGAGCGTGAGTGATCTTCCGGCTGTCCGTGCCCGCGGCGGAGCACGGCCGGCCGGACAGCAGCGGGCCCCCGGCGCGCACGCTGGCGCCGGGGGCCGCTGTGTAGGCCTCGGTCAGGCCGGATCCTGGGGGCCGTCCACCTCCTCCCGGACCGGATGGATGATGCACATAACCCCGCTCGGGGTCCTCTCGATGCGGTCGATGGCAACGCCGTCACGTGCGTAAACGTCGTCGGAGAGGGGCTCCTCCCCCGGTGGGGGAGTGGCGGACGAATCGGACACCGGTCGGCGCCACTCGCGCCAGCACGCGACGACCGCCAACCCCCACACGGTCAGCACCCCCGCATCACGGGAAGCGGCGAAGACGCCCGCCAGGGGCACCAGCGCGCCGACCACGAGGACGCACCCGCCCGCCGCCCTGCCGCCCACCGACGGCCCTTCGGCGGCGCTCACGCCAGGACCCCGTACACGGTCCCGCCGAGCCAGTTCACGGCCTGCGCGAGAGGCACCGCGGCGAACCCGGCCACCCCGGCCGACGTACCGAGGCAGACACCGCACCAGGCCCCGCGCTTGATGTCGCTGGCGTGCTGGGACTTCTTCGCCAGCGCCACCAGGGCAATGGTCAGGATCAGGACCAGGGCGCCCCCGGTCTGCGTGAGCGGCAGATAGGTGCCGGCGGACGCGCTCTGCCCGGCCCGGCCGCCGACACCCCACACGAGGGCAACGTCACCGAGCCAGTTCGAGATCCACAGGGCAGTGTCGGCGGTCCAGCCGACCAGGCCGCCAACGCCGAGGATGGCCAGCACGCCGTACGCCCACGCGGCGAGGAACGGCAGGAGCGCCGCGGCGTGCTTCACGGGGTCCTTGCGGAGAGGCTTCGAGCCCGGCCACCAGCCGACTCCGAAGTGGATGAGGATGCACAGGCCGACGGTCACGCCGCCGATGGTCACGATGTTCACGGGGGTCCTCACCGGAGGGCGGCCGCGGCGAGCGCGGCGAGAAGCAGGATGAACGCGGCGGTCCCGACGACGGGCGCGGCGTGAAGGTCGCGGGCCCGCGCCGGGCCCGTGAGGCGGAGCCCCACGAGCGCGGCGAGGGCGGCGACCGCGAAGAACACGGTCGGCAGCACGGCGGCCGTCAGCCGGTGGCGCGCGGGTAGTAGTCGCCGAACGCGTCGGCGTGCGCCGCCAGCTGATCCGCCGCGGCGCGCAGAGCGGCGTACCAGCGCGCAGCCGTCGCATCGTCGGCGATCGTGTACGCCGGGGCCGCGTCGGCGACGGCCTGAGCTGCGGCGCATGCCTGGCTCACCGCGGCCTCGGCCTGCGCCACCCGGTGCGCCAGCCGCTCCGCCCGGCTCCCCGCCGGGGCGGGCTGCTGCGCGAGGTCGCGGCGGACGGTGTCCTTCGAGATGCCGAGCTGTGCGGCGATGCTCCGGGTGGATGCGCCACCGTGCGCCAGCTGGCGCACCTGCGCGCGCCGGGCCTCGATCGTCAGGGGCGAGGTCACCAGTCACCCCCGGCCCGGAGGACGGCCAGGCGCAGCGCCAGCTGCCGCAGCTCGGCCGCCGCCTCGGTCAGGACCGCAGCCAGGGCCTCCAGTTCGGGCGGGGCGAGGGTGGCCGCGGGGATGTACAGCTCGACGTGCACGCTGGGCTTGATCGGCTGCTGACCGAACGGGAACTCGACCAGCTCGGCCGAGAGCACGGCCCGGCCGTTGTAGCCCCGGACGATCTCGGGCCCGGCGTGGTGGACGTCGCTGCGGTACTCCGCCGGCGCTTCCGCATGCCCGGTGCACCACGCCGGCTCCGGCAGGGTGACGGGCCCGTGGTCGATCGTGTGCACCGTGACGGTGCGGGGCCCGGTCACCGGCCGGCCTTCGGCAGGGGTGCGGCGGCGCGGTAGCCGGTGGGCGGGTGGTCGGCGAGGCGCGCGCGGAGGTAGTCCGCGGACCACCCGGGGTCGTCGCCGTTGTGGAGGACGTTCTCCAAGGCGATCTGTGCGTGCATCGCCCGGTCGGCGAGCACCTGGTGGTGCGTCTCGCGGTCGCCGATCGTCGTGGGGGCGGGGATGGCGAGCGCTTCGAGCACGGCGGCCAGGAGGCCGCGGAGCTCGGAGGGCGGGGTACGGTCGTTCACGGTTTGGACTCCTTGATGCGAAGGAAGTTCGGATCAAGGCGCCGTCGTGATGTTCGAGCATCCGACGGCGCCGCCATGCCCACGGGGTAGTGGACGGCGGAGTGCGGCGGACCGCGTGCCGAGCGCGTTGCAGTTGCCGTTGCAGTTCGCCCCGGATCGGGTACGGTCGTGCGAGGTCCAGACGACGTCTGAGCAGGGGATACGACCCGGAGCGACCCTACGCGGCCGAGCAGTACGAAAACTCGTAATGCGTAGGTCTCGGGTTCGAATCCCGAAGGCGGCTCCATCGAAGCCCCAGGTCGCGTAGCTAGCGACCTGGGGCTTTCTGCTGACCGGGCAATACCTGTACGGCTGGGGAGGCGGGGTGCCTGCGCCCTGCCGGATTCCGGAGCCGTGGAGGCACTGCTCCGGAATCCGGCATCCGGGAGGGCGGCATCCTGTGTCAGGTCGCCTCCACCATCGACGTCACCGGCCCAGGACGCCCCCGAAGTACCCGACTCGGGGCTCATCGGGGGTGCCGACGAGGAGGGCGCGGTCGAGTAGGACGTTGTTGTGCTCGCAACTCGTCTCCGGCAGCATCACGCAGGCGTGGCAGGCCGCCAGGTTGACGCCTCCCGCACCGGATGCCTCGGTCTCCATGCAGAGGGGGTCCGACGAGCACCATTCGGCGCGGTGGACGGCCGAGCGCACCGTACGGCCGAGAGTCTCCGGTTCACCTTGGGCTACCAGGCCTCCGAGGCTGCCAGCCGAGTCGCTCGTCGCCGTGTAGACGAGCACCCCGGCCATGCCGTCGGCTGCGTACAGGCGCTCGCGCAGTGCCGCGGCCGGGTAGCCGGCCTCCAGACTCCACTCGTTGATGAGCACGTGAGCCAGCGTGTGCAGGAGGACCATGCGGGGCGTTGCCGGCGACGGGACGACCCTCTTCGGGTCGTCGGCGCGCTGTTCGAGCACCCGCTGGTGGGCGGTGCGCATCCGCTCGACCCGGGCAGCAACCGCAGCGCTCTCCTCCCAGGCGCCGAGTCGGTCCCCGTCCAGCCTGAGGAATACGCCCTCGCCCCGCACCTCCATGGCCGGGAGCCAGCGCAGGGGACTCTCCGAGAGCGGCACCTCAGGGGCACCGGTCGTCGACTCGGCATCGACGAGCCGGGTGAACGCCTTCAGGGCGCGCACCTCGCGAAGCCTCTTGACCAGCATCGGTCCGGTGACACCGAGAGGGTCCAGCACGCTCTGGTCGCCCAGGGGCGCCTCGCAGACGAACTGCTCGTCGTGGGAGTGGCTGCCCTCCTCGTTGCCCGCGCGGAGGCGCTCGTACTCCTTGTTGCGCAGCGCGAGGTAGCGGTGGTCGGGAGTGGGGGCCGACTCGCCGTCGGGGTCCTCCTCGCGCTCCGCGTCGAGGAGTGCCATCACCTCGTCCAGCGGTACCGGACAAGCCCCTCTGAACGCACCCTTGAGGTAGATCTCGACCTGCTCCCGTGCGTCGTACTCCCGGAGGGCCGCCCAGTGCTCGGCGAGCGGGTCCGATCGGCCGTTGCTCCACGGCGGGATGGAGAGGGCCGACTTCAGCACCGGCTGCCACAACGCCGATGAACCCCGCTGGAGTGTGCGCAGGGCGAGTCCGCACCCGGGAGCCGGGACGGACGCGCTGAGCCACGGGCGGGTTCCCTGACACCGCAGGCCCAGGTCCTTGAGCGCGTTCCTGCGGAAGGAACCCTCCATCGAGACCTCGGGAACCTGCCCGCAGGTGCAGGAGATGAGAATGGAGCGGAGCGAGGACGTGCGCCCCGACGTGCGCATCTTGAGCTTTCCTCCGCACGGCGCCGCCCTCGCGGCGCCGCGGTCCGTTGTGCGGTGCAACCACTCCCGGTACGGGAACTCGCCGAGGTGGCCGGCCTCGCAGGCGACGACGAAACGGGAGGGGACCAGGTCGGCCTCACACGTACCGCAGACGCTCCGCCCGACAGGGGGGGTGAACTCGCGGTGTCGTTGCAGTTCGTTGCACTCGGGGCAGGAGTGCATCAGGGGGAACCGCCGGACCCGGAGACCGTCCCTGCTGGCGTCGTCGGAAGCTGGCGGCAGCCGGAAGAAGTCGACACCGAGCACCCGGGCAAGGCGCCGTTCGTGGATCTTCGGGGACTCCTCCCGGTTCCAGCTCTGCTCAGCCCCGTCGAGTCCGGAGACGATGAAGGACTCGTGGTCGACAGCGATGAGGGATCCGACGCCGTACGTGGTGATCACCTGGGCGCGGCGGACCGCACCGCGCCGCGGAAGGTTGCGGGCGGGTGCAGCGCCGGACGTGCCGGTCCGCTGCCGGCGAGCGGGGGGCGGGGTCATCGTGTTCCCTCCATGAACAGGGCGGTCTCGGCGTCCACATCGCGCAGGCTCCACAGCGTGGGCCACGCCTCGGCGTCCTGGGATTCATCGTCGTACGCCTTCAGGAGCGACGGGGTGCGCCGGCCCCTCTGCGGCTCGAACAGGAGGCCGCTGTGGACATCGGCTTCTGCACACCACCATTCGACGAACTCGTCGAATGCCTGCGCCACGATGTCGGCCTCCTCCTCGGCAACCGCCTTCACGCGGTCCAGGAGGATCGACTTGATCCGGCCCCGGACCACGTGTTCGTACGACTCGACCCGCCCGGCGCCCTCATTGGGCCGGGCAGCCGGGATCATGATGCGGGCGAGCGCGACGATCACTGCGTGGAGCCCCCGGTCCCGGGCCCTGGCGGAGAACGGGGTGACGGAGGTGGACTCGACCTCGCGGTACAGGGCCGAGTGGAAGTGCTGGAAGCTCTCGTAGTGCGAACGGTCCCGGGACCGGGTCGAGTTGAACATGACCGTGACCAGGCCGGGATGCGCGCGGCCGACCCGGCTGGTGGCCTGGATGTACTCGGCGGTCGTCTGCGGCTGGCCCATCACGGCCATGAGGCCGAGGCGGTCCACGTCCACGCCGACCGCGATCATGTTGGTGGCCAGGAGCACGTCCACGGTGTCGTCACCGGGCAGCCGCCGCTCGATGCCCTTGAGGCGGCTGGGGATCTCGCTCGCGTCGATGCGGCTCGTCAGCTCGGAGTAGTTGGCGAGCGTGCGGGCTTCCACCCCCTCGCGCTCGGCGAGTACCTCCAGGTAGGCCACCACGTCGTCGTGGACCTGGAGTTCGGCCGCGGACAGGAGCCGGAGGCTGTTGAAGTAGCCGACGAGGCTCCAGTACGCGTCGCGCACCCCGTCCCCCGCCTTCGCCTGCTTGGCCCGGTGCAGCAGGGTGGCATACGTGCGGATCAGGAGGGTGGACTGGCTGGTGCCCGGGGCCAGGAGGCCGACGTAGCGCCGGCTCGCCTTCCCCTCCCGTGAGGTTTCGACGGCGAACCACGAGTCGCGGGCGTCCAGCCCGGCCGGCGGGAACTGCCGCACTTCGCGGGCGAAGAGGTGGCGGCCCTGATCGGCGGCACGGCGGATGGTGGCCGTGGAGGCGATCACCTTGGGCCGGTCGGCGAGGGCGTCCACTGCCGTCTCGTAGAGCCCCGTGAGCGTCCCCAGCGGTCCGGAGATCAGGTGGAGTTCGTCCTGGACGATCAGCTCGGGGGGCGGGGTTCCCCCCTCCGGGGTGTCGTCGCGGTTGAAGAGCGCGGAGGTCTCCGGGCGCCACGGCATCGACGCGAACTTGTCGACGGTGGCGATCACCAGGGTCGGTCGTGCCGCGTAGACCGCGTCGTCGATCAGATGGACGGGCAGGCCGTCGGTGAAGTCGCAGTCCGCGCCGGGGCACCGGACGTGCATCCGCTGGGCGTCCAGATCTACCTCGTAGTTCCGCGCGTCGAGGCGGGTCCCGCACCAGGGGCAGGCGTGCAGCTGGACGGGGTTCTCGGTGGCGAGCTGCTTGTCGAGATTCCTCTGCAGCGCGTCGAGCTTCTCACCCGCCACAACCAGCTTGTTGGGAGTGGCCGAACGCCCCACCCACATACCGACGGAGAACGCCTCTTCGCCCAACTCGGGGGTCCGGCGGCGCATGCGTTCCATGGCGCAGAGCAGAGTCGCGGCGCGCTCGAACTGCTGGAGGGTGAGCAACCGCAGCGTGTAGCGCATGAGGACGGTGACTCCGCCCCCGTCTGCGCCCTTGCGGATCCTACGCAGGAACGACGTGAAGGCGATCAGTCCGAGGTACGCCTCCGTCTTGCCACCGCCGGTGGGGAACCACAACAGGTCGGAGACCCGCCTGTCGTGGTGCTCGGGGTCGTCGATGCCGGCCAGGCAGAGCAGCACGAAGGCGATCTGAAAGGGGCGCCAGTGGCCGGCGGCCGGATCGGGGGCCCCGATCCGGCCGTCCTTCACCCACTTGCTGCGGGCCCGCTGGTCTGCCATGGCGCGGTTCGCGAGACGGAACGCGTGCATGAGATCGGGCTTGGTCCGCAGCAGCCCGATTCCCTCACGGATCCGGTCGAGAGCCTCGCCGCAGGCCTCCACCTGCTGCTGCGCGGACTTCTCGTAGGCACTGCCCGCCAGAGCGGCCGCCTCGGCCGACTTGCCGTCGATCCAGTGCCCGTAACCCGTGGCGAGATCTTCCAGAGCGGTCAGGACCCCGGCATCGGACTGCTCGGCCAGCCCGAGCATGGACAGGGCGGAGCTGTCGATCTCCGGGTTGGAGTCGGTGAGCAGCACCTCCACAGTGGGCACGAACTGGCTCCGCACCTCCGGGACGGCGGGCGTCTCGGCTTCTGTCATACCGATCGGCTGGGGGGTCCAGTCCCATTCGGCAGCGCATCCGTGGCCGACTGCGAACGTGGGGGCGTGGCGGTGCAGCAACCGGCTCGTGGCGATCTCGGGGTCGTGGGCGGCGGCGGGGGCGGGACGCTCGACGAAGGCGGTGGAGCCGTCTGCGGCCCGGACCGCCAAGCCGCACTGGAAGAGGGAGAAGGCGTCCTGGAGGTCCCGTTCGCCGACGGTCTGGCGATTGATCAGGGTGACCGTGACCGTGACGGTGTTGTGGACCGCATCGGCGGGCCGGACGTTGACATGCAGCAGCGCCTCCGGAGAGAGCTCGATGGTCTTCTTCGGATCCGGCCGGGTCACGTCGATGTGCTGGTCGGGGAGGGTGATCTCCCTGCGCCGCCACTGCTCCCGCTGGTCGGAGGTGGTACGGGCCTCGGCCCGGCGGGCCGGGACGGGCGTGCCGCCGGCGTCGGTGGGCACGTAGACAGCGGCGCGCGCCGAGACCACGATCATGCTGCTCACGGTCGGACGGACCGCGAAGGTCAGGCCCATGGAGGAAGGACGCCTGTCCGCTGAGGCACCCACATCCTGCGCTGTGCCGGACTCCTCGGCCTCTTCACGGGTGAGCAGGGGGGCGGAGTCCAGTCCGGCCTGCTCGGCCTCGTCCTCGTCCTTCCGCGCCTTCGCGGCGCTGTCCGCCGCCCGCGGGTAGAGGACACCGGCCAGGTAGCGGTCGATCGGTGCGTCCTGGGCGAGTACCTCGTGCCGGTCGTCCGGCACGGCGTCCGGGGCGGGGCCGAGGAGCTCGCGGCGAAGCCCCACCAGCAGTTCCCCGTCCCTGACCCGGTAGTGCTCCGCGTGGGGGCCTGCCACCTGTGTCATGAGCGCTGCTCCTCGTAGTCGTCGGCTCTCCGGTACCGGCCGATGCCGGTGATCCGCGGGGCGATCCACACCCCGCGCCCGCCCAGCCCGGCGTTCGTACCGGCGGCGGTGCTGCCCGTCACGGTCTCCAGGGTGTCGATCCGCAGGCCGTGGATCTCGTCGGGCCACCAGGGGTCCCAGTTGCGGTTGACCTTCTGCACCCCGAAGAGATCCTCGCGGAAGCGCTGCGAGGCCTCTCCGATCTCGACGCCGTCGTGCACCAGGGCGTACGGCGGGCTCTCGGACCCGCCCACCGGCAGGTCGTGGCGCTTGCGCAGCAGCACCTCCTGCCCGGACCGCACCCGTTCCAAGAGGTACGCCTGGGCGGCGACGGCGTCGGTCCGGTGGCCGGGCGGGTCGTCGCGGCAGATGTCGCCCGCCCCGGCGACGATCCCGTAGCGGTCGTAGGACCGCCACGATCCGATGTAGCGGCGGCCGTCGCGACGGCCTCCCGCCCGCTTGAAGTGCGGCAGTTCGGGAGGGGCCGCGTGGTACAGGTCCTGGCGGGCGCGGGTCATGGCCACGTACAGGGCGCGGGCTTCGGCGGGAAGGTCCAACTCCTCCCGGTGCTGCTTGTGGAGCTCGGCGGGCGACGGCGGCGTCAGGACGACCACCCGGTCGAACTCCAGGCCCTTCGCGCGGTGCACCGTCGATACGACGATGCGGGCGGTCTCGGGGTCTGCGGCTTCGTCCGGGAACCTGCCGTCGGCGACCGCACGACGCAGCCCGTCCAGGTCGAGGACCCCGCGCCCTGCTCCGCGTGCGACCCTGCGCAGTACCGTCCACAGGGCGGCGGAGTCGGGTTTCCAGGGGAGGGGGATGTCCGAGAGGAGGGTACGGAACCGGTCCTCGGTGAGGCCTGTAGCCTCCGTCCGGCGCAGCAGCTCGGCCACCCAGTACGGCACCGGCCGCTCCTCCAGGGGGCGCCGTATCCGGTGGTCGATGTCGTGGGCGTGCAGCAGTGCGGAGACCACGAGGGCCTGCCGGTTGTCACGGGTCAGGACGGCACAGGTGTCGGAGAGCCCGCGCAGGCCATCCAGGGTGTACTCGTCGCCGAGGTCGCCCATGCCGTTCGCCGGGTCCATCAGGAGATCGCGCAGTTCGTCGTAGAGCCGCTCGGCCTCGTCCGGTCCCGTCACTTGCTGGAGGAGCGGGCCGTAGGGCAGTGCGATGCCGGCCTCGGCCGTAGCCGCCCGGAAGTTCCCGGTGAGACGCAGCTCCACCAGGTCGTCGGGGTAGGAGCAGCGCAGCCAGTCGAAGAACCGGCCGGTCTCGTCGGCGCGTTCGTGCGGGTCCGCGATCTGGAAGCCGTACACGGACTGTGCGGAGTCTCCCACGACGGTGAACCCGCAGCTGTTCTGGTACCGGTCGAGGACCGTCTCCACCAGCTCCCGGCGCCCGCCCAGCAGGTCCTGCACCTCGTCGATCACGATATGGGCCGGGGGCACCGCGTCGTCGATCTCCAGAGCGCCGTCCTCGATTGCGCGGGTCGCGGCCGCGATCCGCGCGTCGAACCCGACCGCACCCCACTCGCCGTCCGGGTGTGCTTGGAGGAGCACCTCGTAGGCCCATGCGTCGAAGGTACGGGCGCGCACCCGGTGGGCCCGCTCCCCGTGCCGGGTGATCCGCTCGCGCAGCTCGCGGGCCGCCGCGCGGGAGAAGGTGAGTACTAGGATCTCGGCGGCTTCCAGCGCCTGGTCGGGGTCCTCGCCACCGCACAGTGCGTCGAGCCGGCGAACGAGGGTGTGGGTCTTTCCGGCACCGGCGCCTGCCGTGACCAGTACACGGGCGTCCCAGGGCTGTTCGACCACGGCCAGCTGCTCGGCGGTCAGCGGAGGACTGTCCTGGTAGGCGTCGGTCACTTCCGGCTCCAGAGGTGCTCGAACTGGGTAAAGGCGAGGCTGGTGTCGAAGTTGGCGATGTTGTCGCTGACGTTGAGGACCAGGCAGCTGTCCTTGCCGCCGTTCCGCGGTCCGCGCAGGCCGCGGCCGATCATCTGCTGGTACACGTTGGTGCTGTACACCGGTCGGGCCACGACCACGGCACGGGTGGCGGGTGCGTCGAACCCCTGGGTCAGCACACCGTAGTTGGTGAGGACCCGGATGCTGCCGCTTCGGAACTTCTCGATGCGGGTGCGGCGGTCCTGTGCACTGGTCGTCGAGTCCACGGCAGCGGCCGGGACACCCCGGTCGTTGAGCATGGCCGCCAGGTACTTGGCGTGGTCGACGGAGGTCGCGAAGAGCAGGGTCGGCCAGTCGTCCGGCAGGCCGGCCACCGAGTCGACGATGCGCCGACTGCGCGTGTGGTCGTCGGCGAGCCGCTGCTCGGCTGAGCGCGAGAGCATGGCCATGCGGTCGGCGTGTGTCTTCTCGTCCTGAGTGAGCTCGATGCGTCCGCCCTCGAGGGTGCGGTGCTCGACCTGCGCGAGCATGCCCCAGTCCTGGAGGTCGCGGTACGGGTCGCCCGAGGGGAAGACGCCTTCGTCGAGCCGCCGGTTGCCGAACCGTCCCACGAGGCGGCGCGTCTCCTCCTCGTTGGTGTTCCGGAACGGGGTGGCGGTCAGGCCGAGCAGGTGCCTGCCCGTCTCGTACTGGGTGAGCCCCAGGTGGCCCAGGATCTCGGTGTACCGCTTGGAGATGGCGGTGTGGGCCTCGTCCACGATCACCAGGGCGGCCTGGCGGAGCCAGGCGTACTGGTCGGTGTCCAGGCACCGCTCCAGCTTGGCGTCGGTGGCGACTACCAGGTGCGGATGGTCGACGATGTCGCCCACCTCGTTGGTGCTCCACAGCCGGCTGATGGTGAGAGGGCGTTCGGCGCCGACCCTGCTCCAGACGAACTTCCAGCTCTGGACGGCCTGCTCGCACAGTTCCTCGGTCTGCGCGATCCACAGCAGCGGGCCCTTGAGGTCGGAGACCCGCTTCACCCAGCGGATCACCGCCTCGGCGGTGACCCGGGTCTTACCGGCGCCGGTCGGTAGCGACAGCATGCCGCGCTGGGGTGCCAACCGGTCGAGCATGGTCGAGATGTTCCGGACCAGGTCCTCCTGGTACCCGTGCAGAGCCGGGAAGTCCCGGGGGCCCTCGACGGTCTCGAACGGCGGCGGGGACGGCGTCCTCGAACCGGCGAACGCGACCGGCAGCCTCAGGTCCGAGACGAATGCGATGGCCGCCGACGAACCGCCGTAGGCGACAGGAGCGTTGGGGAAGCGCGCCTGGATGTCCCTGGCATGCTGCTGGAGCACGCCGTCACCGTGCGCGTTGAACGCCATCTGTGCGATCCGGTGCCCGGTCGGCTCCACACCGCCGGTCGAGTGGAGTTCCGCCTCCATCAACCCCTCGGGGAGACCGCTGCGGAGGGCGTCGGCGCCGATCAGAAGGTCGATTTTGGCCACCACGTCCGTGGCCTCGCGTACCGCCTTCTGCGCAGCCTTCAGCTCGCCGTCGCGTTCCATACGGTCCTGGTGGTCGAGCACCGACCGGCAGCCGGCGGCGCCGAGGCCCAGACCGAGCTCGCGGTCGATCAGGCGCAGCATCGGCTCCGGGGCCAGGGGAACCCGGACCTTGACGGTGCCGTCCTGACGCACGGCGTCCAGGGGGGAGGCGTGCGTGCCGTTGGGCGTACGGGTGACCTCTTCCAGTTCGGTGCACCGCTGCACCGTGCTGTTGCGGTTGCCGCTGTTCAGACGCTGCCGCAGGGCGGGGAACAGCTCGACGAGCGGAACGGGGTCGCCCACCGGTACTTCCCGGGTCTCCAGGCTGATCACGTCGGCGTAGCGGAGCATGCCCCACTTCTCGACCATCAGCTCGGCGTCGCCGGTGGTCGGCACGAGCAGCGCCGGGAGCTGCTCGGCGCGCAGCGCCTGGTACTGGGCCGTGCCGACGGCGACGGTGATCTCGCCGTCGGGCCGGGTCTCCCAGGCGTCTCCGATCCGGCACCGGGTGAGGGAGTCCTCGGGGAAGTCCGCGCCGATGCGGGTCAGCATCACGTACGTGGCACCGACGAAGGAGTCGTCCGCGCTGCGGGACACCTCGTCGAGGAGTGCGTCCCAGCGGTCGGCGGGGACCTCGTCGACCGTGGTCGGGAGCCGCAGCCTGCGAGCCTTCTCGGGGGAGATGTCGGCGACCGGCAGCACGTCCCGGTAGTCGGCGAGCTGCGGTCCGACGGCCTCCTTGACCGGCTTGATCCCCTGGGAGGTGGCGGTCGTGCCGAACTTCCTCAGCATCCATCGGATCGGCGAGGGCACGGCCTGACGCGTGGCGGTCTGTGCACCGATCTGGCGTGTCCAGTTGTCCACGACGGCGTCGTCGGGCAGCACCTTCAGGAAAGCGGCCCGGGACTCCTCGGACAGGGCACGGAAGAGGTGGAGCGGGCCGCCGATCGCGGCGCCCTCGACCTTCATCCGGCTGAGCGCGGGGCGCGGGGAACGACTGTCCAATCCGCGCAGGTAGGCGGCGTGGAGGGCTTCGCGGTACTCCACGAACCACGCTTCGTCCTCCTGGGGGCGGACCCCGCCGGACGGTCGTTCCTGCAGGCCGACCTGGGAGAAGAAGGGGGTGTCGTCGGAGTGGAACCCCATGTCGACGGCGATGCCGGGGTCGCGCGTCGCATCGGCCACGGCACCCGGCAGCATGCAGTCCCCGACCGGCCGGAACCGGCCGTCGGCGGTGCGCACGCGGAGCACCGTGCGCGGAGTGGACACCTTCTCCAGGACCGTGTGGGCCAGCCGCCGCACCCCCGCCTGACGGAACAGCTCCCAGAAGCGCTCCCAGTCAGAGTCGCCGTAGTGGTCGAAGCCCTGGTCCAGGACGCTGACGAACCTGCCCTCGACGTCGGCCTCCCGGATACCCAGGACGTTCAGCGCGTGGGCCAGCGAAGGGTCCTGGGAGAGCCTGTCGTCCACGTACACCAGGGTCTCCCGAAGGCCGTTCCGGGTCGCACGCCGGAACACCTTCCCGTGCACGGGAGCGACGAGCCCGTGCTCCTCGGTGAGCACGATGCGGGCCCTGCGGGCCTCTTCGGCATGGGCCGAACGGCTCTCGACCATGTCTGCGAGGATGCGGACGGCCACTGCCGACGCCTCGGGGGTCCCGGTCCCGACCAGGGCCTCCAGCCATTCCCGGACACCGGTGCGCTCGTGCCCGGCCGCAGCGATGATGTGCTCGACCTTCCCGGACCGCAGGGCGTCCGCCTCGGCACTCGGGTGCAGCCAGTCCGAGGGGCGTCCGGGGCACTCGTGCCACATCCGCAGCCACCTGGACAGCCTCTTCAGGTCCTTGTCGAGGCGCGGGTGGATCTTCAGCGTCGCCGGGACGCGCAGTACGCCGTCCTGGTCGGGCAGCGCCGGACGGTCGGCGGTGCGGGCCCAGATCTCGCGGGTCAGGAACTCGTCGGCCCAGCTGACCGCCTCCTTGGTCCGGCCGGGCAGCAGGGGGAGGTAGGCGGCGGGGTCCTCTTCGGGTGCCAGGGCAGGGAGGGCGTCGACGACCAGCCTCGCCGACATCCGGATCATTTCCTGGTTGAAAGGGGAGGAATCCAGGAGGTTCTGCCTGTCCTCGTTCGTCTTCCAGGCGCCGTTGAGGATGCCGCTCAGCGACATCTCGTACTTGGTAGGGAAGAAGGACCAGAACCTGCCGCGCCCGCGTGATCGCGGGCTGACGTGGAGACCGCTCTCCGGGTCTTTCTCCAGGGCGGGGACAGCCCAGGCGAGGTCGAGCGAGAGCCGGTCGTGCAGTTCGCCGGCGTCCGCACGGGCACCGGGGCCGGGTTCGTGGGTGGTGGTGAACACGCGCCACCGGTCGCTGGCGACGGACTTCCCGGTCCGCTCCTCAACCAGGGTGTGCAGGTCGCCGACCCGCTGGGCGGTCAGTGTCCGGCGGGCCACGGGCCGCGGCCGGCGGTCCTCCAGCACCACCTTGGCGACATGCGGCGAGAAGAGCTGGAAGCCGGTCGGGAACTCCTCGCGGGGTTCGCCGTGGTCCTTGCCGCGCCCACCGTGCATGTCCCGGCCCAGCCGGTCGTCCGCCTTCGGGAGCAGGGGCAGGCGGACGACGGTGGTGGCCCAGCCCAGCAGCTCGTTCAGGACGTGGTCGGAGGCGCGCTCGGCCTGCACGTCCAGAGGGCGGGCCATGCGCAGCACGGGGGCGTCGAACCCGGTGCCGTAGCGTGCCGTCACGCCGGGTACGGCGCTGATCTGTTCGTACGACCAGGCGCGGTCGAAGCCGAAGCTGCCGGTGCTGCTGAAGAATTCCGGTGCGTCGGTCACCACGAGAACCGATTTTACGCCCACCCCGAATCGCCCGATCTGGCCGCCGCGCTTCTTCGACATGCTCATTCGGAGAATTGTCTCAGCGCCTTCCGGGGTGACCGGGTTCCCCTCGTTTGCGCAGTACAGATGGGATTCGGTGAGAATGACGCAAACCCGCCCACCCGCCCCGTCAGACATTTCGTCAGCCGCGTTCTGAACAAGCTCGAAAAGCTGGCGGTCGCCGTATCCTCCCTGGGTGATACGGCGCTCTCCGTTGGCGTGTTCGGCCACAAGGCCGGGATCCACGGCATACGTCTGCAGGACACGCGAGGACTGCTCGATGACGGTTTGAACGACCGAAGAGGACAATGACGGCACTACTTCTGCGCTCCTGGTGTCGAGATTTCTGGACGGAAGGGCGAACGACGGGCCGGCGCGCCCGTCGTTCGCCGTGCCGGTGGGCGTGGATTTCCACAGTGCCTTCGCGGAGGGGAGGGTTCGCGGTGAAGGCGCTGTTTGTTGCGATACCGAGACTTCAGGCCTCTGACGTGCTGAATCAGGCCGGGGGACGGACTACTCCCGGGCGTCCGGCAGGCGCTGGGCCGCCTTCGCCAGGACGGGGAACCTCCCTGCGAAGACCTCCTCCGACAGTCCGTAGCCGTCGAGAATGTCGCGGACCGCGTCCCGGCTTTCAGCCGTCCAGACGGCCAGCTCGAATGCGCTCGACTCCCGGTGCGAATCCAAACACTCGCTGTCCTGCTCGGTCATTCAGTCCACCTTAATGTGGTTGCATCATGCAGCTATAAAAGGGATGTGTGGATACACGTCCCCCGTGGAGCGAGATGGAGCAAAATTAGGTCGACCCCCGGTTTTGATGGTCAACAATAGGCGATGGGGGATTCGCCTCTACAGCTTTGTTGCGGGTGGGGCGTTTCCGTTGCTCTGCGGGTGAATTCCGGGCAGGGGGCGAGATTCTGGGTTTGGGCAGACTTCTCCCAAGGTCGCCCGGCTTCCCGTTTCGGGATTTTGCGAGCGAGATGGGAAGCCCATCGCATAAAACATTACCCGGCGCCCAGTCGGCGGCGCAACCTCCAACTCCGCTTCCTCTGGCTAAAATTGAGTGCCCGTCACGCGGAGATGGTGCAGAAGGTGTGGAGATCTGGACATTTGGGGCAAGTTGGACAGCAAGCTTTAGCGGTCTTGCGGGTCGAGCCCGATCAACTTCTGGTTGACGTCGACGTCTCTGTCAAATTAGCCTCGTGGCCGACGCCGTGTACACCTGGCACGGCACTGGAGAGAGCGGGCGGTGCATGGAGACAGGCGAGGAGTTCGGGCCCTGGCTTGCCCGACAGCTCAAGCTCGCGGGGAAGACGCAGGCCGACCTGGCTGACGAGCTCGGGCTCACCCGGGCCGCCGTGTCCGCGTGGATCACCGGCAGGTCGACTCCCCGTCCGACCGCCATGACGGAGATCGCCAGGGCGCTCGGCACGGATGTGGGTACGGTCCACACCCGCACCACGGACACCCAGGCCGGCCTCCCCGTCACCTGGTACCACCGTCCCGGCTACCCCGACGGCGGCCGCGACCTCGGCAACGCCGCCGCCTTCGCCTTCGATGCCGACGTGCAGGTCCTCGCACGGGAGACGTGTCAGAACAGCCTGGACGAGCGGCTTACGGAGAACGGCCGCCCCGTCAGGGTCCGCTACACCCTGCACGAGCTCACCGGCGACGCCCTGGAAGCCTTCCGCGAGGCCGTCCTCTGGAACGACCTCTTCCCGCACTACGCCGCTGTCTCCGAGGCCGCCGGAAGCCAGAAGGTCGGTCGGGTCGTGGACGCCGGAGTGCGCGACATGTACGAGAAGGGCCGCTTGATCCTGCTGCGCGTCGACGACTACAACGCCTCCGGGCTGATCGGCGACGACTACGCGGACGGCAAGTTCGCCGCCGTTGTCAGACGCCAGCTGGAGAGCCTCAAGTCCGGTCCTGGGGCAGGCGGGTCGTACGGCTTGGGCAAGGCGACGCTGTGGGCCACCAGTTCCCTAGGCCTCGTGCTCATCAACTCCACCCTCTCCGTACCCCACGAGGGCCGCACCGAACGACGGGTGATCGGCCGCCTTGAACTGCCCTGGCGGGAGGTCGACGGCGAGTCGTACGCGGGCCCGGCCTGGTTCGGGCGCCCGGACCCCGACTCGCCCGGGGCCGCGGTCGCCCGCTCCTGGTGGGCGGACGAGGAGACCGTCGAGAACCTGCACCTGGCCCGGGAGGGCGACGAGCCCGGCACGTCCTTCCTCATCGTCGGTGCGCACGACGTGGCCGGCCTCGCAGCGGACTCCTCCGAGTCCGAGGACGCATTCACCGGTGACGAGGAGGGCGTTGAGGACACGCGCGACATCAGCAGGATGCACGCCCGGCTCGTCGAGGCGCTGGGGCGCGACTTCTGGGCGGCGATGACGGGTGGCGGCGGCAGGCTCCCGCTCCTGGAGGTCTCTGTACGGGCCCTGCGCAACGGCAGGGAGGTCGTGCCGGAGCAGCAGGTGGACCCGTCTGCCGAACAGCCGGCGCGTACCCGTGCCCTGAGGGCGCACTACGAGGGGACCACGGTGGACCGGCTCACCGAGGCCGGGCAGGTCGCGGCGCGGACCGTTCCGCTGAAGCTGCCGCTGTCCGGGGGCGCCCACGGGACGCTCGGCACACACCAGGCGGTCCTGCTCGTCACGGAGGCCGAGGGGGACAGGGACGGGGCGAAGAACCGCATGCACACACTGCGCGGCAACCGCATGACCGTGAAGAAGACCCCAGTCCCGAGGCTGCCGAGCAGCACGAACCCCTTCCAGGCCGTTCTGCTGGTCGGGGAGGCTGCGGGCGGGACCGCCCCCTTCGCGAAGGAGGCCGAGGACTTCCTGCGTGCGGCGGAACCTCCCGAGCACGACCGCTGGGGGCAGACGGAGGAGCTGACCCTGCGGTGGTCGCCGTCCGCGTACCGGCGGATCAACGCGCTGACCGCCGAGGCCAACAATGCGGTGAGAGAACTCGTGGCACGGCCGAAGCGCGGCAGCGGCGAAGGCGGGGAAGCCCTGCGCAAGGCGCTGACGGTGCGGTCGCGGCCCAAGGCCAAGACACCCGCCGGCCCGGTGGTCCCCGTCCTGGACGGGCTCGACGCAGTGGTCGGCGACGCAGGCGAGTGGCAGATCACCGGTGAGGTCGCGATCTCGCGCGGCGACGAGATCGTGCCGATGGTGCCGGTGGCCCAGCTGGACGTGCGCTCGGGGGGCCGCCCCCGCCTGGACTGGGCGGAACTGGTGGGCGTCGAGGGCTGCGAAGCAGTGGACGGAGTGCTGCTCTTCGCACCCGGCGTGCGGCGTGCGAAGTTCCGCGGTACCACCGACGTCACCAGCCACCCGGTCAGGACCAGCCTCACCCGGCTCGTGGTCGAACTCCGCGCCGGCAAGGGGGAATGACGCGTGAAGATCTACCCCTACAAGCGGCTCAACCGGCCGGTCACGCTCCGAGTGACCTCGGTCTCCCTCAAGCTCTCCGACGGCACGCGTGACCAGTTGGAGACCACTGCCTACTCGAACCAGCAGCAGGCCGTCGCGCT
This sequence comes from Streptomyces sp. NPDC038213, assembly GCF_055600495.1. Lineage (NCBI taxonomy): Bacteria > Bacillati > Actinomycetota > Actinomycetes > Kitasatosporales > Streptomycetaceae > Streptomyces > Streptomyces sp. NPDC038213. Next base: position 110,862 of record NZ_JBVJYM010000011.1, on the reverse strand, counting down.
CGGCATCGCGGGCCACGCGGACTGGGTGAGCGCCAGGATCGGTGTCTCGGCGACGCTGCCGCCCGGGGCGAACGCACCGGACGCGCCCTGGTCGGACCTGTGCGTCCTTGCCGTGCTCACGGACGGTGAGACCAATGTCCGCACCTCTGTGGACCTCACGCTCGATGCGGAAGCCGGCCGGGACTGGTCCGGATCCCTGGAGGTGTTCCGCGACGATCACATGGGACGGGCCTCTGTCGCCGCGTACGCCGTCGGGACGGTTGAGGGAGTGCGCGGACGGTCGATCGCCGAGACCGACCGGAGCTGGATCATCGATACGGTTTCCGACGAGCCGGTCAATGGGCTTCAGCTCGATGTCCAGAAGGCCTCGTTCAAGAGGAGCTCCCGGGCGTGGCTCCAGTCCTACGCCGACGCTCCCTGGGTCGTGGACACATCGGCCCGAGTCCCCACCGTGTTCGTGAACACAGATGTCGAAGGTGTCATGGATCTGCTGGACAGCAGCGCGTCGGGAGTGGACAGCAAGGTGCGCGACCTCCTGGTCGCCCAGATGTCCACCGACGTCTGGACCGCGGTGTTCCACGGTGCTGTCGGCGACCTGGAGGTGGAACCCGGCGGCGTGCCGGTCTTCCCCACCGACTGGCAGGGCGAGGTGCTGCGGGAGATGCTCCCGGACGTGGTTCCCGGCGTCCACGTCGAGGAGGCCCTGCGGCAGGTCCATCTCCGGCGCACAGGTGAGTCGGGCTGGTCGGGGCTGCAGACGCGTATCCACTACGCGGCTGTCCGCCGCGCCGACGCCACCAAGGCGCTTGCCCTTGTCATCCGCAGTCTGGAACAGATGAACCGCGAGAGTGAGACGTGATCACCCAACCGAACCACGTACCGGAGCGCCTGGGGCTGCTCGCCGCCTCTGCCGTCGATCCGTTCCTCACCGAGGGCCTGCTCAGAGGCGAACAGGTCCACGGCGGTATCGATCTCTCCAAGGTCGTCGAGCCCCTCCCCGGCGACGACGCCAGGTGGCTGGTCGAGCCTGTCCGGAGCCTGGTGGACGACGCCATGTACGAGTTCCGGAAGGACCGCACCCGTGCTGACGCCTGGCTCGCGCCGCGGCTCCACGCCACGCTGCGCCTGACGAGGCGGGAGGCGGCGGACAAGCGGCTGTGGAACCACCTCGCCCTGGCCGTGGCCCCGGACTACGTGGTCTGGCGGCACCTGTCGGAGCCGACGGCGAGCAGGCCGGAGAAGCGTGTCGCCGCCGAGCGCTTCCGTGGCCCCGCGGACCGGCAGTGCTTCTCGCGCCTGTGGTGGGCGGCCGAGCTGTTCAGGAACGGGCCGGACTACGGACCGGTCGAGCTCGCCTGCGGAAACCAGGACCTCATCCACACCGTCCTCCGGACCGAGCTGATCGACCACCGTCCCACTGCCCAGGCCCTGGTCCGCCTCCTGGAGAGCGGCCAGGTCTCTGGTGGGCGGGCGGTCAACGGCCTCAGCGTTGCTATCAACGCGGCGGGGGCGACCCTTGTCTACGACGTCCTCGCGCCGGACCGGCCCCGCGACCCCGCCCGGCTGCGGGAGTGGATTGCGGAAGCGGAGTCTGCTCCCCCGGTCGAACGCTACGAACTCCCCCAGGGGCCCGACGAGGACCCCGTCCAGGAGGAATCCGTGGCGGCGCTCACCGACTACTTCGCGGAGCTGTTCGAGACCGCTCCGGTCAGGGGGAGGAAGAGCGGCGGTTGAGCCGTGGCGGGCCCGACTGCTCCGACGGCGCCTTTCCTTCCTTCTTCTCCTTGCGCGGGCGCATGGTGGAAGGGGGCGGCACCTGGTCCTCGGGGCGCGGACACCTGTCGGTGCAGGAGTCGGCGGCGCCGCATCCGCTGCTGCGCAGCTTGGCCCGCTGCTCCTCGGTGGCGGGCTGCCACGGGTTCAGCGGCACGTCCGGGTCCGGCTCGGGGAGGCCCAGGGCGGCGCTCAGCAGGTGTGCACCGAACAGGGGCGGTACCGCATTGCCCACCTGCTGGGCCTGCGCCGTACCGGTCCAGGGGTAGTCCGGCGGGAAGGTCTGCAGCATCCCGGCCTCGTTTGTAGTGAACCGCGGACCCTCGTAGACGATGTTCTCGTCGAGGTGCTCGAAGACGACGAAGCGGGAGATGCGTCCGGTGACGGTGGCGGCGGGCTGCTGGTCGGTCCGCACTCCCCGCCTCCCCGGGATCCCGGAACTGCCGTAGTTCGAACGGACCAGGAAGGGCTTCAGGCGTCCGGTGTACGAGCCCACCGGTTTCCCGAGGGCGTCCCGCATCGACCTCCAGTGCTTCCGATGCCTACCCTCCCCCCCGGTCGGGGCGGCCTCGCGAAGAGACAGCTGTTCCGCGGCCTGGCCGGGGCTTCGCGTCCCGTTCCTGCGGTTCCATTCCTTCGCGTCGTAGGGATGGTGGGTCGCTTCGGGGAGCGATGGTTCGCCGAGCTCTTCACGCCGGGCGATCAGCACTGCGCGGGACCGCGTCTGCGGCACTCCGTAGGTCTCGGTGGCGAGCGTGTCGACGGCGACCTTGTACTTGGTCCCGTCGGGGAGTCCGGTTTCCTCCAAGACCTCGGCGTAGCGACTCCAGAGCCCTTCCACCGCAGGGACCTGTTCCAGGACGATCACGTCGTACGGGCGGCCCCCCCGAGCGGCGCTCCGGGTTGCCTGAATCGCGTAGCGAAGGGGTTCGAGGACCAGTGCGGTACGCGGATCGCTGAGGGTCTTCAGCTCCTCGTCGATCGTCTGGTCGGGCTCACCCGCCATCAGCCGCCGAATGTAGCCCTCGACCAACTCCAGGGCCTGGCGGCCGGCGCCGTGCCCGGCCACGGAGTACGTCTGGCACGGAGGGCCGCCCGCGAGGACGTTGATCTCCGGCGGAAGGGATTCGAAGGAGTCCCTGCGTACCGCGCTCACGTCGGCGTGGATGGTGTCCAGCCCGGCCGCGTACCGCGTCAGGCACGCACTCTTGTCCCACTCGATCCCGAGGCTCGGGACACCGAGCCACGACGCAGCGACGTCCAGTCCTCCCGGTCCTGCGAAGAGGTCCAGGACAAAGGGATTGTCGAGGGTGGGCTGCTGGTGCGCCGAGCTGGTCATGTGGTGGAAGTCTAGCCGGCCGCGGACCCTCGCGGATCCCCGTTCAGTGCTTCGGCGACGGCCCGTCCCAGGGCCTCTCCGACAGGCGGCGGGGTCGCGTGCCCGATCTGGCGGTACCGGGCGGTCTTGAGACCGGAGATCCGCCATGCCTCGGGGAACGCCTGGAGCAGCGCGGTCTGGTCCACCGTGATCCGCACCAGTCCTTCGTCACCGAGCGACGGATCCCATGTGAAGTCCGGACCGGGCGGTTCGTTCCCGAACGACTTCGTGTAGACCCCCATCCGTCGCCATCTGGCCTTCGTACCGCTCGGACCGAAGTCGGGACCGCCGTGCGTCTTGGACCCGCCCACCAGGGTGGGTGCCACGCCCGTCGCCTGGGCTGCCCAGCGGTCGGCGTCCGGCCAGCCGCAGGAACCCATCGACGGTGCCAGAGCCGCCCCGACCGACACGTGCGGGTGGACGGTGGGCCGGGGCTGCCGGAAGGCGCCGGCCCACTGCTGCTTGACGGCCACGACGATGCCTTGCAGGCGGTGCTGGGGCACTCCGAAGTCGGCCGCGTTCAGGATGAACCAGGTCAGTGCGTAGCCGAGGTGCTCCAGCTCTTCGCGGAGGAAGTCCCGGATCGGTGCCAGGGCGTCCTCGTCGACCAGGGTGGGCACGTTCTCGATGATCAGTGCACGCGGCTGGACTGCGTGGACCAGGTATGCGGTCGCCTCGATGAGGCGTAGTTCGAGGTCCGACTGCCGTGTCACTGTCGCACTCGACCTGACCCTCGGGAGGCCGGCCGTCAGCAGGTCGACGTCGTACACCTCGGGGTGGTCCACGGGGTCGAAGTCGAGGAGGTCCGCCTTCAGCACGTTCCAGTGCGGCCGGTTGGACTTGAGCGTCTCGCAGGCGGTCGCGTCGCTGTCCAGGAGGAGCCGGGGAGTGAAACCCGCCCGTTCCACCCCGAGGGCGAGGCCACCCGCTCCCGAGCAGACGTCGACGAAACTCAGCCCGCTCAACGATTCCTCCTCTGTTGTGCCCATTCCATCACGGGGCAGGGCGCTGCCGCACCGGATTCCACCTGCGGCCTTCCGGTTCAGGTGCTGGGCCGCCGTGTGCGAGCGCAGCGTGAGCGGACCGGATGGCACCGCGGCGGCAGCCAGCACCATAGTGACCACGGGTCGGACCGATCCGACCGCCGGAGGCCGGTGGGCCGGGATGGGGAGGGTGTTGTGGTGAAGGTGGCCGGGGTGGAGCGGCTGGATGAGGTGGTCGGGCTGTTTCGGGGGTACCTGGAGTTCTACGAGGTCGACGTCGTGGATGCCGGGAAGCCGCGGGAGTTCATCGAGGCGCGGATGCGGCGGGACGAGTCGCTGGTGCTGGTGGCCGAGGGGGACGGCGGGCGGGCCGTGGGGATGGCGCAGGTGTACCGGACGTTCTCCTCGCTGGCGATGGAGCCGGTGTGGGTGCTCAGCGATCTGTACGTGGCTCCCGAGGGGCGGCGGACCGGGGCCGGGCGGGCGCTGCTGCGGGGGGTGCTGGAGCGGGCCCGGGAGGCCGGGGTGGCCGGCGTACAGCTGGAGACGGCGTTCGACAACCGGGTGGCGCAGGCGCTGTACGAGTCCGAGGGGTTCACGGTCGAGGAGTTCCGGATCTACTTCCACGGGCTTGCCGGGGAGTAGCGGGGCGGCTGGGGCGGGTGCGGTGCCAGCCTGAGTCGTGGGGTGGGGTGGCTGCGGGGTGGGGGAGGTGGGTGGGCACAGGGGGTTGGGCTTTCGGGTGGGGGTGGAGGTAGGGGAGGGGCGCGGGTGTGGGGTTAGGGGGTCGGGTGGAGTTCGAAGAGGAGGTGTTCGACGGTTTCTGTGCCCTCCGGTTCGGGTACTCGGCGGCTGTCGCGCAGGTGCAGGGTGCGGCCGTGCCGGGCTGCGAGGGCGTGGAGGAGGGGGAGGTCACCGCGGTCGCTGAAGTGCAGCAGCGCGCGGCCGCCGGGGGTGAGCCGGGCGGGTGCCTGGGCGAGGTAGCGCTCGTGGGCCCGGTAGCCGGGGTCCACGTAGGCGCGGTCGTAGACGTGCTCGTAGCGGTGGTCCGCGGGGGCCAGGACGAAGTTCGAGTGCCAGTAGACGGTGTCGAAGAGCTCCTCGGGGGCGAGGCGGTCGAAGAGGTCGCCGGTGAGGGTGCGCAGCCGGCCCGCGACCCCGTGCCGTCGGGCGTTGAGCGCGGTGTTGGTGACGGCGTGGGGGTTGATGTCCGTGGCGGTGACCCGGTCGCAGCCCGCCAGGGCGGCGCTGACCGCGATCACCCCGGTTCCCGAGCCGATCTCCAGGAAGGAGCCGGTCCGTGGGCGCAGCGGCTCGGCCAGCCCCATCAGCTCCATCGCGACCGAGGTCGAGCGGGAGAAGGGCGGGGCGAAGACGTCGTCCAGCAGGTCCCACGTACGCCCGTGCAGCTCGAAGGTGCCGGGGCGGTCCGGGCGGGTGCGCGCGGCGCGGCTGCGCTCCAGCGAGCGCCGGTAGCTCCTGATCTCCGTCATTCCCACCTCTTCGTGAGTCGGGGACTGCCCCCGGCGTTCCGGCGTGTTCCGGGCGCGCGTCCCCCCGCCATCGTGCCGAGGGGAGGGGGCGGGCCGGAAGGTGCGCTCACGACACCGTCGCGCGCCGCGGAGGTGACCGGAGCACACCCGTCCGCAGTCCCCCAAACCGCCCACCCTGCCGGTGGGGTATCTTACGATCCTGGGCGGATTTGACCCAAATTTTGCTATATGATGAAGGGCTTTACGTGATATGGCATGAGGCGTCCGGTGGGGGCGGTGCGGACGGCCGCGGCGAGGGTGGCGACGCCGACCTGCTGACCGTCCTCACCCTGCTCGCGCAGGAGGCCCCGCCGGAGCACTTCGACGAGCTGCTGCGCGCCGCGCGCAGCGGCACCCCGGCCGCCGCCCCGGAGCGGCTCGCCGCACTGGAGCGGGCGGTCCAGCTCGCCCGTACCGTGCACGCCTCCGCCGACCAGCGGCGGCGCCGCGAGTCCGGGATGGCCGCGCTGGTCGAGACGGCCCGGGACATGACCTTCCCGTACGACCTCGACGGCCTGCTCCAGGTGATCGCGGGACGGGCGCGGCGGCTCCTCGGCTTCGACATGGCGTACATCAGCCTGCGCCGGCCGGGCGGCGGCTCGTACGTCCACTCCTCCGACGGCGAGACGACCATGTTCAACGTCGGCCTCCAGATCGACACGGGCCGCGGGCTCGGCGAGACCGCGCAGGACAAGCGGGCGCCCTTCTGGACCTCCGACTACCTCAACGACACCGGGTTCCCGCACTCCGAGCGCATCGACGAGGTGGTGCGGGCCGAGGGGCTGCGCGCGATCCTCGCCGTACCGCTGTGCCAGGGCACGACCACGGTCGGCGCGCTCTACGGGGCCGACCGCAAACTGCGCCACTTCACCCCGGACGAGGTCAGCCTGATGCGCTCGCTGGCCGACCTGGCGGCCGTCGCCCTGGAGAAGGCGCGGCTGATGGAGCGTACGAAGACCGAACTGGCGCAGCTCTCCCTGCGCAGCACGCGGGAGCGGGCCGCCATCGGACGCAGCCGCGAACTGGCCGCGGCCCGGGACCGGTTGGCGGCCATGCTGCTGGACGGCACCGACCTCGCGGAGGTCGCCTCGGTGGCGGGGGCCGCGCTCGGGGGCGGCGTGCGGATCCACGATGCGGCGGGGCGGCTGCTGGCGGAGGCGGGGGGCGGGGGTGCGGTCGTCTCGTCCGGCGGGGCCGGTGCGTCCGGTGGGTTCAGTGCGTCCGGGGCTTCCGGAGCGGGGGAGTTGACGAACCGGGGGGTCGGGTTCCGGCGCGAGTGTGCCGAGTTCGCGGGTGACGGCGGGGAATTCCCCTTCTCCGGGGGCGGGTTCGGCTGGGCACCGCCGTCCGCTCCCACGCAGCGGACCCCCGCCGGGGCGATGGACGCCCTCGCGCCCTTCGGGTTCGAGCGGCCGGAGTCCCTCCCGGGCGCGGACCCCCTCCCGGATTCGGCTCCCACCGGTGACCCCGCCGGCTTCGGGGAGCTCGACGGTGAGGCCGTCGGACGGGCCGCGCTGGCCGCGCTGGCCGCGCGGGTTCCGGTGGCCGTGGGGTCCGACGGGCTGTGGGCCACTGCGCTCAGTGCCGGTACCGAGGAGCTGGGCGTACTCCTCCTGTGGGCCCGTACGCGCCTCGATCCGGAGGAGGCCGCCTTCCTCGGGTACGCCGGCCGGACCGCGGCCCTGGTCCTCAGGCTCCAGCGCGGCGTCGCCGCCACCTCCGGGCCCGTGGGCGACGAGCTCCTGGACGACCTGCTCGTCGGCAGCACCCGCTCCCCGCGGCGGCTCGCCGACCGGGCCCGCCGCCTCGGCATCGACGGCAGCCGCCCCCACTCGGTGCTCGTGGTCCGCCCCGAAGCGGCCGAGCAGGGTCAGGCCGTGGCCTGGGCCTCCCTGTACGCGCACCGGAAGGCCGGTCTGAAGACCGTGCACGACGGCTGCATCGTGCTGCTCCTGCCCGGAGCCGACCCCTCCGCCGCGGCGGGGGCGGCGCACCGCGAGGTGTCCCCGCTGCTGCGCCGGCCCGTCTCGGTGGGATCCGCCGGGCCCGCCCGCGCCCTCGCGGAGGTCCGGGAGGTCCACGACGAGGCCCGGCGCTCGCTGGAGGCGCTGATCGCCCTCGGCGGCGAGGGCACCGCGGCGGCCACCGGCGACCTCGGCTTCCTCGGGATGCTGCTCTCCGACGACCTCGACGTCGACCGGTACATCGAGTCCACCTTCGGGCCCGTGCTGCGGTACGACGCCCAGCGGGACGCCGAGCTGGTGCGCACCCTGGAGGCGTACTTCGCCTCCCAGTCCAGCCCGACGCGGGCCGCCGGGATCCTGCACGTGCACCCCAACACCGTGTCCCGGCGGCTGGAGCGGCTCACCGAACTCCTCGGCCCGGACTGGCAGGAGCCCGGCCGCGCCCTCGAGATCCAGCTCGCGCTGCGCCTGCTGCACACCCGCGAGCTGCTCCGGGACCGGCACGGCGGGGGCGCGCACCGCCGGGTCCCGCGTCAGGCGGACAGCGCCGAGGGGTAGCGGCGGGGCCCGTCGCCCGCCCGGCCGGTACCCGCGGAATCCGTGAGTGCGGCGAGGCCGGTGAGGGCGTGCGCGGCGGAGGCGAGGGTGATGTGCCGGTGCCAGCCGCGGTACGAGCGGCCCTCGAAATCGCGCAGCCCGGCCGCCTCGCCGCCGTGCGCCAGGTCGTGGGCCGCGCGGGTGGCCAGCCGGGCGGTCCGCAGCAGGGTGTCGGCGCGCACCCGCGGGGAGTTGGTGACCCACAGGTGCTCCGGTTCGGCCTGCGGGTCGGTCCACTCCCCGAACAGCAGGAGGGGGAGCGGGCCGGGCGCGGACCCGGTGGAGTGGCCGCCCCCCGAGGCCGGCCACTCCGCCACTGCGGCGCCCGGGCCCGTACCCGTACCGCTCCCGCCCGCCGCGCCCGTACCGCCGGAGCCGCAGGAGGATCCCGCGGCGGCTCCCGGCGCGGCTCCCGGCCCCGGCAGGCCCGCCCGTACCGAGGCCACCAGCGAGGTGCGCGGGGAGTGGGGGAGGGCCGGATCGCTCCAGCCGGCCCGCCGCCGCAGCCCCTTGACCGCGGACAGGATCTGCCGGGCGGCCAGCGGCCCCCGCCCGTACCCCGGCAGGGACGGGTCCTCGACGGTGAACCGCACCTCCCCGCCGACCCGCACCACCGCGGGCACCCCGGCGGCCGTGAACCGCCGCAGCACCGGTCCCACCCGGTGCACCGGCAGGTCCAGCACCACCGGCCGGCGCGGCCCGTACGAGAAGCGGAGCGCCTCCATCGCGGCCTCGGTCGCGCACTCCTCCAGCGTCTGGGCCCCGTGGTCGGCGGGGATCTCGGCGCGGCGGCGGCGCAGTTCGTCCTCGGTCCAGCTGTCCGGCAGGTACAGCCGCCAGTGCACGGGCACGCTCAGCGCGGGCGCCGCCTGCCACACCCCGAAGGCCTGCTGCCCGCGGAAGACGTGCCCGAGCCGGGGGTCGACGGCGCGGTCCACGCCCACCGAGCGCTCACCGGTCTTCGGGATGGCCATCGGCTGGACCACCAGGGCGTGCGGGGGCACGAGCCGGCCCGCGCGGGCGGCCAGCGCCGCGCGGACGGGCATCCAGTCCCAGGTGGAGCTGCTGATGAAGTGGTGGAGGCTCTGCTCCAGGGCCGCATCGCCCAGGTGCGAGGCGATGTTCCGGATGGACTTGCGGCCGCGGGCCACCTGGAGGCCGCGCAGGTACTGCTCCCCCTTGAGCCGCTGGTCGCGCCGGGCCAGCGAGCCGAACAGCCCCTCGCCCGGGTCGCCCTCCCCGAAGGGCCTGCCCCCGCCGCCCGGGACCCCGGGCCCGAAGGCCCCGCCCCCGAAGGCCCTGTCGGCGCGTGCCCCGTCGCGGAGCGCGGGCGTGTTCATCGGATCCCCCCTGCCGTGCCGGGTACGCCCCACCGGCCGCCCCCCGACCAGGTTCGCCCGGGGGGCGGCCGCGGGAGAAGGTGCGCCGGCCACCCTCCTGGGCCCGTCCGCGGGGGCCCGGCCACCCCCGGTGCGCACCGGCCGGGGCGCGGTGGGCCGCGGGGACCTGCGACCGGCGGTAAGGGGGTGGCCCGGCCACCAGTGAAGGTCCGTTGGCGGTCCACCGGCGGCCCAGCGGCCGACCGGCCGTGCTCCCGGGCGCGCAGAAATCCCCGCCGGGGGTGAAACATCCCGGCCGGGCCGGAGCGTCAAAGGGGTGGACGACACAAGAGGGGGATCCATGAGACAGGCGCGCAGGGAGGCCTTCCGCGAGTTCGCGGACGCCCGAACGGGCCACCTGTTCCGCTCGGCCTGCCTGCTGACCGGCGGGGACACGCACCTGGCCGAGGACCTGGTGCAGGAGACCCTCGGGCGGATGTACGTCGTCTGGGGGCGGGCCTCGCGGATCGGGAACCCGGCCGGGTACGCCCAGACCGTCCTGGTCCGGGCCTTCCTCAGCCACCGCAGGCGGCGGTCGGCCGGTGAGCGGCCCACCGGGGCCCTGCCCGACACCCAGGCCGTCCCCGGCGGTGATCCGGCGCTGCGGCTGACCCTGCTCGACGCCCTGGCCGGACTGCCCGCCAAGGACCGGGCGGTGGTGGTCCTGCGCTACTGGGAGGACCGCAGCATCGAGGAGACCGCCGACGCGATGAACGTCAGCTCGGCGGCCGTCCGCACCCGCTCCACCCGGGCCCTGTCCCGGCTCCGCGACCAACTCGGCGGCTCGCTGGCGGAACTGGCCCCGCACTGAGGCGCTCCGCGAGGCGTCCCGCCCGGCGCAGTACCGCCCTGCACTCCCCTCCCACCACACCCCGCCCGCTCAGGGCCCCACCCTGTGGAAAGGTCCGGTTCACCATGCCCTTCGAAGACGAGCTCGGTGCAGCGCTCCGGCAGACCGGGGACGCGTTCGCGACCGACCGGCGCCCCCTGGTCGAGGGCGGCGAGCAGCGCGGCCGCCGGATGCTGCGCCGCCGCCGGGCCGCCGCGGTGGGCGGCACCGTACTCGCCCTGGCGGCCGTGACCGCGGGCGGCGGCTACGCCACCGGGCTGCTCGGCGGCGGCGCGGAGCGGACCGCCGTGGCCGGGCCCGGCCCGGAGGCGGGGTCCCGGTCCCCCGGGGACTCCGGGTCCCCGTCCCCGACCGGCGGCGGGGAGCCCCGTACCGGCACCGGGAAGGTCAGCGCGGAGCGGATGGTGGAGCTGCTGAAGGCGGAGCTGCCGGCCGGCGGGCTGTCCGGTACGGAGGCCCGCGGCACCGGGGACCCGCTGGGCCCGATGGTCAGCGGGGTCTTCGACGACGGCAAGGGGAAGGCGGCGCTCAGCCTCGGCCTGTGGCGGCTGGACCCGAAGGGCGGCCAGGCGGACGATCTGACCGGCTGTCCGGACCCGAGCTACGTGCCGACGGACTCGTGCACCGAGGAGAGCCTTCCCGGGGGCTCGCGGCTGCTGGTCGTGCGCGGGTACGAGTACGCCGACAAGCGCGAGGAGACCAAGCACTGGCGGGCCACCCTCGTGACCCGGGAGGGCTACGTCGTCGACGTGAGCGAGTGGAACGCGCCCGCGCAGAAGGGCGCCGCGGTCTCCCGGACCGATCCGCCGCTGTCCCCGGCCGGGCTGAAGGCCCTGGCCACCTCCCCGACCTGGCTGCCGGCCCTGCGGGACCTGCCCGCCGCGCCGCAGCAGAAGGACGAGGACCGGCCCCGGCCGCTGAACCGGCCCGCCCTGGCCGTCCTCCTGTCCCACCTGCCGAAGGCCGCCGCGGTGGTCCGCAAGCAGGGCGACGGGGAGACCGCGCTCGTGGTCGCGGACGACGGCAGGGGGCAGTTCCACGTCACGGTCCAGCTCCAGCAGTGGCCGGCCGGGGAGGGGCTGGGCGAACTCTTCTCGGGCGGGGGCGTGACCGTGCTGCCCGACGGGACGAAGCTCAAGCACACCCAGCAGCCGGGGGAGAAGGGCGGCGAGGGCGTGGTCTGGTGGACCGTGGACACCCTGCGGCCCGACGGCGTACGGATCATCGCCTCGGCCTTCAACTCCCCGGCGCAGCACCTCGCGGCGACCCGGCCGCAGCCCGGGGTGACCATGGCGCAGCTCCAGTCCGTGGCCACGGACCCGCGGCTGACGAAGGCGGGCTGACCGGGGCCGGCCGGGCAGGGCGCGCCGACCGGGTGCGCGGGCCCGGCCGGTCCCGCGGGGACGGGGGTCCTGCGGAACCGGCCGGGCAGGGCGCACCGGCGCCTCACCGTGCCCGGCCGTGCTCGTCCCCACTTGTCCCTCTCACCCCGGCCCGCCCGTCCCCGGAGCTATTTCGCGTCCGCGTAGCACTCCACCACCGCCGTGGTGAAGGGGAAGCGGACCGGGATCTCGCCGAAGGCGATCCGGCCGGCCAGCTCCGAGGACGCGCGGATCGCCGCCGTCACCTGCTCGGCCTCCTCGGCCGGGCAGTGCACGATCACCTCGTCGTGCTGGAAGAACACCAGCTCGGCGCGGAGCGGGACGAGGGCCCGGCGCAGGGCGGCGAGCAGCAGCAGGGCCCAGTCGGCCGCGCTGCCCTGGACGACGAAGTTGCGGGTGAAGCGGCCGCGGGCCCGGTGGTTGGCCGAGGCGTAGCCGGGCGTCCAGTCGTCCTGCGCGTCCTCCCCGCCGCCGGGGCCCCCGCCCGGACCGCCGCGCCCGCCGGGGGTCCCCGGCCCGGTGTCCTCGTCCACGGCCCCCGCGCCGTCCCCGAAGGAGTCGTCCGGGCCGCCCGCGGTCACCGGGGGCGGGCAGGTGCGGCCGAGCCAGGTGCGGACGAGCCGGCCCTCCTCACCCGCACGGGCCGCCTCGTCGACGTACTCCACGGCCCGGGGGAAGCGTCTGCGCAGGGCGGCCAGGTTCTTCAGGCCGTCCCCGGAGGTCTGCCCGTACACCGCGCCGAGTACGGCGATCTTGGCGGCCTCGCGGTCCCCGGAGAAGGCCCGGTCGGAGACGGCCTGGTAGAGGTCGCCGGGCCGTCCGGCCACCTCCATCAGCCCCGGGTCCTGCGAGATCGCGGCCAGTACCCGCGGCTCCATCTGGTCGGCGTCGGCGACGACCAGCCGCCAGCCGGGGTCGGCCACGACGGCCCGGCGGATGACCTTGGGGATCTGGAGGGCGCCGCCGCCGTTGGTGACCCAGCGGCCCGTGACCGTCCCGCCGGGGACGTACTCGGGCCGGAACCGGCCCTCGTGCACCCAGTCCTGGAGCCAGGACCAGCCGTGCGCGGTGTAGATGCGGTACAGCTTCTTGAAGGCGAGGAGGGGTTCGACCGCGGGGTGGTCGATCTCCTGGAGCTCCCATTTGCGGGTGGAGCGCAGCCTGATCCCGGCCCCGGCGAAGGCCTTCAGCACCTCCGCGGGCAGTTCGGGGCGGACCCGGCGGCCGAAGGCGGCCGAGACCTCGTCGGCGAGCTCGGCGAGGCGGCGGGGCTGGCCGCCCCCGCCGTACCGCTCCCCGAGCAGTTCGGTGAGGACCGCGCGGTGCACGTCGGCGCGCCAGGGCAGCCCGGCGCCGTTCATCTCCGCGGCGACCAGCATCCCCGCCGATTCGACCGCCGTCAGCAGCCGCATCCGGCCGGGGTGCTCGGCCTCCGCGTGCCGGCGCTGCTGGTCCCCGTACACCTCCAGCAGGGCCTCGAAGGGCAGCGGGGCGCCGACCGGTTCGAAGAGGGAGGACTGGGTGCCCGGGGCGGCGGACCGGGCGGGCGGGTCCGGCGGTACGGGCGTCCCGCGCAGGCGGGCGTGCGCCGCGGCCGCGGACCGGGGCTCGCCGAACCGGCCCTCGTGCCCCAGCAGGAGCAGCTCGGCGTCCTCGATGTCGTAGCACCGCTCGACGCGGACCCCGGCGGCGAGCAGGCGGGGGTACACCTCGTGCGTCGCGCGCCAGACCCAGCGGGTGCCGGGCGGGGCGGCGGCCACGGCGGAGGGCAGGTCGGGGGCGGTGCGGACGGGCCCGCAGGGGCGGCCGTCGGCGCCGAGGGGCACGGTCCGCACCCGCCCGCCGCCTCCGGCCCCGCCCGTGCCTGCGCTCCCGCTTCCGGCCCCGGCCCCGTCCTCGCCCCCGTCCTCGCCGAGGGCCCACCGCTCGCTCATGGGTGCGAGTGTGGCACCGGGCACCGACAACGCCCGCGATCCGCGCCGCCGGCCCGCCCCGCGGGCCCGCCCGGACCGGTCGGGGCGGGCCCGCAGCAACGCCCCGGGCCGGGCCGGTCAGGGCAGCGGCCGCCGCTGTTCGCCGGAGACGTTCGCGCGGTCCGCGGCCGTGGTGCCGTCGGTCCAGCCCGCGAGGTCGGTGGCCCCGCGCAGCCGGGTCGTGGTGGTCTGGGGGAAGAGCTCCTCGGTCCGCGAGTTCACCGCCACGTCGCGCGCGGCCAGCACCGGGAGCAGGGCCTCCCCGGCCTCCCGGGCCGCTTCCCGGGCCTCCTCGGCCGCGTGCGCGGCGGTCTCCTCCAGCCGGTGGCCGATCCGGCTGGCGTACGCGAGGAGGAACGACTGCCGGAAGGTCTTGGTCCGCTTGCGCCCGCCGATGCGCTGCGCGTGCTCGGCCCGGGTCATGGCCGCCGTACCCTGGACGAGCAGCGAGGTGTACAGCAGCTCGACGGCCTCCAGGTCCGCCTCGAAGCCGACCACCGTCGAGAACTCGTACGCGCTGTTCCACACGGCCTGGCAGCGGTTCGCCCCCGCCACGGCGGTCAGCAGCACCGCCTTCGCCTCCTCGTACGGGGCCTCCACCCCGATCCGGCAGGCGCCGGGCAGCTGCGCCGCCCCGCGGCCCCCGCCGCGCGCCGCGATCAGGGCCTCGTCCACGGTGTGGCGGGCCATCAGCTCCTGCGCCTTCGCGCTGAGCGCCTCCGCCTCCTCCGGGTACGGGGTGGCCTCGGCCTTGGCGAGCAGGGCCCGGATCCGGCCGAGCGTCCTGGGGTCGCCGCCGAGTCCCGCCGCCGCGGCGAGGGGGTCGCCGGGGACCGGGCCGACCGGTTCGAGCGAGGGCAGCCGGACCAGCAGCCGCAGCAGCTCCAGCAGGTCGGTGGCCAGGGAGAACCGGTCCGCCGACTCGCGGCGGGCGAGCCCTTCCGCGTACCGCTCGTCGTCCTGCCCCCACCAGACGCCGCCCCCGGCCTCCCCGTCCTTCGCACCCGCGCCCGCATCCGCCCGCAGGGCCTCCAACTGGGCGCGCCAGCGGGGGGAGGGGGCCGGGAAACGGCGGGCCTCGGCGGCGATCAGGTCGGCGGCGATCCGCAGGTGCCGGTCGCCGAGCCCGCGGCGGACGAGGCGGACCAGGTCCGCGGGCTGCCAGCCCCGCTCCCAGGCCTGCCGTACGAACCCCTCGCCGCGCCGCAGCAGCTCCGCGCCGGTCTGCGGCCAGGCGCCGCCGTCGGCGGCGAGCAGGGAGGCACCGGTGTCGAGCCCGGTGTCGTCCTGGGAGTACAGGGCGGCCGCGAAGGCCTGGTCGACGAGGGTGCGCATCCCTTCAGGGTAGGAGGCCGCCGGGGGCCGTCCGGGTACGGGTGCCCGCCGCCGACCCCGAACCCCGTCCACAGGGTGTGGACGGGGACCTCCGTACGTGCGGCACGCCCGTACGACCGAGCCAGCCCGCCCGCCCGTACGCGGCCCCGGCCCGCGCCGCCCCTACGGCTTCCCGTCCTCGTCCCGCAGCGCCCGGGTCTCCGCCTTCAGGATCCGCAGGGACCTGCCCGCGGACCTGGCCATGTCCGGCAGCCGCTTCGATCCGAAGACCAGCAGGCAGACGACGAGGACGATGGCGAGGTGCCAGGGCTCCAGGGCGTTCCTGATCATGCGAATCCCCACTTCCGGTAGGCGGTCGGCGGCTGCCGGAGCCCATCGAACACCCGTCCGCCCGGATCGGACAAATCTCAAGAAGTCCTGAAACCTGAAAGCGGACGCGCGGCGGGCTAACCTCGGGATCATGAGCTGGCTGCGGGCCCTGAAGGAGACCGCCAGGGCGGGGGTGAGGGTCGAGCGGGCCCGCCTGGAGCCGCTCGTCGCCCTCCGCGCCACCGCCGGGCTCGCCCTCGTCATCGCCGCCGGGCTCGCCCTGCTCGGCCCCGGCGCCGCCGCCAGCTCGGCCTTCGGCGCCTTCCAGGCCGCCATCGCCACCTTCCAGCGCAGCTGGCGGCCCCGGCCCGTCCTCGCCCTGGCCTCCGGGGCGACCCTCGCCGCCAGCACCTTCGTCGGCTACCTGGTCGGCGCCTCGCACACGGCCGCCTTCCTCCTCCTGCTGGCCGTCTGGGCCTTCGCCGCCGGACTGGCCTGGGCGGCCGGCCCCACCGCCGGGATCATCGCCTCCGGCAACGTCGCGATCGTGCTGGTCACGGTCACCCTGCCGACCTCCGTGGCCCAGGCCGCCGGACACGCCGCGATGATCGCCGCGGGCGGCGTGGTGCAGGCCCTCCTGATCGTCCTCTTCCCGATCCGCCGCTGGGGCGCCCAGCGCGACGCGCTCGCCGACGCCCTGGCCGCCGAGGCCGACTACGCCCGGCGGCTGCGCCACGACCCGCGGGCCCCCTTCGACCCGCAGCCGCTGATGACCGCCCGCGCGGCCGCGACCGTGACCCCGCGCCAGGCCCGCCGCCGCCCGGCCGAACTGCACGGGGCCCGCGGGCTCGCCGAGCGGATCCGCCCCGTGCTGGCCTCCCTCGCCGACCCCGCCGTCGGCGCCCCGCCGGAGGGCCCCGGCCGCGACCGGGTCCGCGAACTGCTCGCGGCGGCCGCCGCCGTGCTCGACGCGGCCGCGCGCGCGATCCGGCACGGGGAGCCCGTACGGCTGCCCGGCCCCGAACTGTCCGTCCTGCGCGCGCCCGATACCGCCGACCTGCTCACCGGCGCCCCCCGGCGGGCCGCCGCCCGTCTCGCCGCCCTCCTCGGCGACGTGGCCGACACCGCCGCCCCCGACTCGGCCGGCCGCCCGGCCAGCGCCGACGAGGCCATGCTGCGGCCCACCCTGCCCCGGCTCGTCCCGCTGGTCCTGAAGGCGATGCGCGCCGAGCTGCGTCCGGCCTCGCCCGTCTTCCGGCACGCGGTGCGCGTCTCGGCGGTGGCCTCCGCCGGGTACGTCATCGGGCACGCCCTCCCCTTCGGGCACGGCTACTGGGCCCCCATGGCCTCCGTCATGGTCATGCGGCCCGACTTCTCGCAGACGTACGAGCGGGCGGTGGCCCGGTTCGGCGGCACCCTGGTCGGCGTCGCCTTCGCCACCGCCGCCGTGCAGCTCTTCCAGCCGGACATGTACCTCTCCGGGGTGCTCGCCGTCGTCAGCGCGGGCCTGATGTACGTCCTGATGCGCACCGGGTACGCCGTCTCGCAGGTCTTCGTCTCCGCGTACGTCGTCTTCCTGCTCGGCATGGGCGGCACGCGCTGGGACCAGACCGTGCCCGACCGGGTCGCCCTCACCCTCGTCGGAGGCCTGCTGGCGATGGTCGGCTACGCGCTCTACCCGGCCTGGGAGACCCCGCGGCTGCGCAGCCGGCTCGCCGACTGGACGGCGGCCGCCAGCCGGTACGCGGCGGCGGTGCTGCGCCAGTACGCCGATCCGGCGGGCGCGCGGCCGGCCGACGTCCGTGAGGCGCTGCTCGCGCTGCGGCGGGCCCGGACCGACTGGCAGGAGGCGGTCGGCCGGGCGGCGGGGGAGCCCGTGCGCCACCGCGGCCTGTCGCGGGACGCGGCCGACGGGGCGGCGGAGGCCCTCGCCCTGCTGGGGCGCAACGCGATGCTGCTGGAGGCCCACCTGCCGGAGCGGGGGCATGCGGGGGTGCCGGGGGCGGCGGGGCTCGCCGATGCGGTGGAGGCCGCGGTGGGGCGGGCCGTGCGGGACATCCGGGGGCAGCGGGTCCCGGACTGGGGCCCCGTGGACGGGGCCCTCGCCGCCTGTCCCGGTCCGCCGCACTTCGCGGCGGGCGCCGCCCAGCTGGCCGAGGCCCTGCGGGCGCTGTCGGCGGCGCTCGCGCGGTGAGCGGGCGCGCGGCCGGCAGAGTGACCGTTCGGACACCCCGCGTGCACGTGCATCTGCCCATGCAGCCGCATATGAACACAGCTATGATCCGGTGGAGTTGACATCTGCACAACGGGGGATTCCTGTGGACCACGCGTACAACGGCATGGCCGCCACAGAACTCGACGGGGTGATGTGGCAGAAGAGCAGGCACAGCAACTCGCAGGGCTCCTGCGTGGAGTTCGCCAAACTGCCCGGCGGCAACGTCGCGATGCGCAACTCGCGCTTTCCGGACGGGCCGGCCCTGGTCTACACGCCGGCGGAGATCGAGGCCCTGCTGCTGGGGGTCAAGGACGGGGAGTTCGACCACCTGATCGCGCCCTGACCCGTCCGGACCCCACCCCTCCTGCTGTCTGTCCGCTGCCTGCCGCGCGCCCTGCGCGCCGCGCCCCGCCGCTCAGTCGTGGAGCAGGAAGAGCGCCCAGACCACCTTGCCGGTCAGCCGGCCCGCCAGCGGGTGCCAGCCCCAGCTGTCGCTGTAGGAGTCCACGAGGAAGAGCCCCCGCCCCGACTCCAGGTCCAGGTTCTCGTCCGTGCGCTCGGGGGAGAACGGCTCCCCGCCGCCGGCCGGACAGTCCTCGCTGGGGTCCCGCACCGCGCACACCAGCCGGGTGCTCCACCGCATCAGGTGCAGCCGGACCGGGGACTCGGGGTCACCCTCGCGGGTGCCGTCCGGGAGGGCGTGCCGCAGCGCGTTGGTGACCAGCTCGGAGACCACGAGGGAAACATCGTCGAAACGGTCGTCGAGGCCCCACTGGCCGAGGGTCGAGCGGGTGAACGAGCGCGCGCCCCGGACCGCCTCGAACCGGGAGGGCAGGGCGCAGGAGGCGGACCCGGAGACAGCCGTGGGGTCGACCGGGGGCAGCCCCTGCCGTAAAGGCTCGAGCATGGTCGATCCATTCGTCCCCATGCGAGGCACTCCCGGGAGTCGCGGACGGAGCGGTACTGCGGGGCGGGCCCTGTGCACATGCGCGGATTGCACGCAGCTGCGCGGGACCATGGTTCCGAATGCGTAGGGCAGATGCAAGGGCAGATGCACGTGCACGCGCCCGACCCGTCCGTTCCGATGATGGTTCAAGCCCATTTCTTCCTACGTACTCTTGCGGACTTCTTTTCCGACAGACCCGATTCCGTTACAGAACGAGTACGGGCCGATGCGTTTTGGTGGCAGACTGCGGGACCCGGGGCAACGGGGGCCCCACGCAGGCAGGCACAGACAGACGCACACACGCGATGGGGAGGGTTGGAGAAGTGACCGCAACCGAGTCGACCGGCTCCGTGGTGCGGCGCATCCTCCTGGGGTCTCAGCTCAGGCGACTGCGTGAATCCCGTGGGATCACCCGTGAAGCGGCCGGCTACTCGATCCGCGCATCCGAATCGAAGATCAGCCGCTTGGAGTTGGGAAGGGTGAGCTTCAAGGCCAGAGACGTCGAGGATCTGCTGACCCTCTACGGAGTCACCGACGGCGCCGAGCGCGAATCGCTCCTCGGTCTCGTGCGCGAGGCCAACGCGGCCGGATGGTGGCACAGTTACGGGGACGTGCTCCCCGGTTGGTTCCAGACCTACGTGGGCCTGGAGGGCGCCGCCTCCCTCATCCGCGTGTACGAAGTCCAGTTCGTGCACGGGCTGTTGCAGACCGAGGCCTACGCGCACGCCGTCGTCAGCCGCGGGATGCCCGGCGCCTCCGCGGCCGAGGTCGACCGCCGGGTCGCCCTGCGCCTGGAGCGCCAGAAGGTGCTCGTCGCCGAGAACGCCCCGGTCTTCCACGTCGTGCTGGACGAGGCGGCCCTGCGCCGCCCTTACGGCGACCGCGCCGTCATGCGGGGGCAGTTGGAACACCTGATCGAGTTCTCCCAGCGGCCGAACGTCCGGCTCCAGGTCATGCCCTTCAGCTTCGGCGGCCACTCGGGGGAGAGCGGCGCCTTCACCCTGCTGCGCTTCCCCGAGTCCGACCTCCAGGACATCGTCTACCTGGAGCAGCTCACCAGCGCCCTCTACCTCGACAAGGACGAGGAGGTCACCCAGTACGAGCGGGCCATGGAGCGGCTCCAGGCGGACTGCCCCGACCCCTCGGCCACCCGGGATCTTCTCCGCGGTCTCCTCCAACTGTCCTGAAACACACGTAGGATGACGCCGCATCAGGGTCTCAGACTGGTATGCGGCAAGGCTTAAGGCGGCATCGGGGTAAGGCGGGCGCAACGGAGCGCGCGCCGCGCGCAGTAAGGGATGGCATGTCCATATTCACCGAGCTGGCTCACCAGTACATAGACGGCGAATGGCTGGCCGGCACCGGCTCGTGGGACATCATCGACGTCAACCCGTACAACGGCGACAAGCTCGCCGCGATCACCGTCGCCACCACCGAGCAGGTGGACCTCGCCTACCGCGCCGCCGAGCGGGCCCAGCGCGACTGGGCGCAGACCAGCCCGTACGCCAGACGGGCGGTCCTGGAGAAGGTCCTCGCCCTGACCGCCGAACGGGCCGACGAGATCGTCGACGCGATGATCGACGAGCTCGGCGGCACCCGCACCAAGGCCGCGTACGAGGTCCACCTCGCGATGGAGTTCCTGCGCGAGGCCGTACAGCTCGCCGTCCGCCCCGAGGGCCGCATCCTCCCCTCGCTGGTGCCGGGCAAGGAGAACCGGGTCCAGCGGCTGCCCGTCGGGGTCGTGGCCGTCATCAGCCCCTTCAACTTCCCCTTCCTCGTCACCCTGAAGTCCGTGGCCCCCGCCCTCGCCCTCGGCAACGCCGTCGTGATCAAGCCGAACCAGAACGCCCCGGTCACCGGCGGCGGGGTCATCGCCAAGCTCTTCGAGGACGCCGGGCTGCCCGCCGGCCTGCTGAACGTCCTCGTCACCGACATCGCCGAGATCGGCGACGCCCTCCTGACCCACCCCGTCCCGAAGGTGATCTCCTTCGCGGGCTCCGACCGGGTCGGCCGGCACGTCGGCGCCGTCGCCGCCCGGCACTTCAAGCGGACCGTGCTGGAGCTCAGCGGCAACAGCGCCCTGGTCGTCCTCGACGACGCCGACCTCGACTACGCCGTGGCCGCCGCCGTCTTCAGCCGCTTCGTCTACCAGGGCCAGGTCTGCATGGCCGCCAACCGGATCCTGGTCGACCGCTCGGTCGCGGAGGAGTTCACGGCCCGCTTCACCGCCCGGGTGAAGGCCCTCAAGACCGGCGACCCCCGCGAGGACGACACCCAGATCGGCCCCCTGATCAACTCCTTCCAGGCCGACGCGCTCACCGCCCTGGTCGACCGCGCCGTCGCCGACGGGGCCACCGCCCTGGTCCGGGGCTCCACCCGCGGGAACCTGGTCGAGCCGACCGTCCTGACCGGCCTCCCCGAGGACTCGCCCCTGCTCGGCCAGGAGATCTTCGGCCCGGTGGCCCTCCTGGTCCCCTTCGACGGCGAGGACGACGGCGTACGGCTCGCCAACGCCACCCCGTACGGGCTCAGCGGCGCCGTCCACACCCGGGACGTGGAGCGCGGGGTCCGCTTCGCCCAGCGGGTCGAGACCGGGATGATGCACGTCAACGACTCCACCATCGGGGACGAGCCGCTCGCCGCCTTCGGCGGGGAGAAGGCCTCCGGGCTGGGCCGGCTCAACGGGGACGCGACCGTCGAGGCCTTCACCACCCAGAAGTGGATCTCCGTCCAGCACGGCCGCACGGAGTTCCCCTTCTAGACGGAGGGCACTGCCTACGCCGCCCCGGCCCGCGGTGGCGCCGCGGGGGCCTCCGCCGCGCCCTCCGCCGGGACCGGCCGCCCGTCCGCGGTCAGCTGCATCTGCGGCCGCCCCGTGACCAGCAGCCAGGCCGGCAGCGTGGCCAGGCACAGCAGCGGCAGCAGCGCCGTCGACGGGGCCACCACCGAGGCCGTGAACAGGCTCAGCCAGCCCTGCCGGGTCACCGCCAGCAGCATCCCCAGCACCCCGCAGGTCACCCCGACCGTCAGGTGCACTCCCGGGACCAGCGCGTGCGCCGCCATGCCCAGCGCCGTCCCGGCGAACACCGCGGGGAAGATCCGCCCGCCCCGGAACCCGGCCGCCGAGGCCGTGGCCAGCGCCAGCAGCTTCACCCCCGCCATCAGCAGCAGCGTCCCGCCCGCGTACGCGCCCGGGTCGGCGGCCAGCTCCCCGATCTCGTCCACGCCCTTGAAGAGCGTCAGGCGCCCGCCCAGGGCCCCCAGCAGGCCCAGGACGGCCCCGCCCGCCGTCAGCATCAGCACGGGGTGCCGCAGCCGGTGGAAGAGGGCGTGCAGGTACGGGAAGACGTACACGCCCGCCAGGCCCGCCAACGCCGCGGCCGCGGCCACCCCCACGGCCGCCAGCAGGTCTGCCGCGCCCGGCGAGGAGAAGGCCGGCAGCGGCAGCTGAAAGGTGGGGTGCGCGATCAGCGAGGTGGTCAGGGCTCCGGCCGCGGCCGCCACCAGCGGGCCGAACAGCCGGTCCCACAGCGGCCCCTGGTGCTGCCCGCCGCCCTGCGCGGTCAGCGTCTCCGTCAGCACCAGCGCGGCCGCCACCGGAGTGCCGAACAGGGCCCCGACCGTGCCCGCCGCCGCCAGCATCACCCACAGCTGCACGGGGGCCCCGGGCACCAGCTTGCGCCCCAGCCACCAGGCCAGGGCGATGTTCGCGGCCGTGATCGGGTTCTCCGGGCCCAGGCTGATCCCGCCCGCGAGCCCGAGGCCGGCGGCCAGCAGGAGGCCGGGCACCACCCCGGCCGGCAGCGGCGGGTCGACGAGCCCGGTGGTGGCGGGGTCGGGCCCGGCGTGCCCGTGCACCTTCCACACCACCAGCCCCACCGCTGCCCCGGTGGCCGTCAGCACGCACATCATCCACGCCACCGAGTACCGGCCCAGGCCCACCGCGTCCGGCAGGTCCTCCCAGAGGACCCCCTCCAGCAGCTCGGCGAGCTCGCTCACGCCGAGCAGCAGCAGGCCGCAGCCCACGCCGACGGCCAGGGCGGGCAGGGAGACCCGGAGCAGCGTGCGGGCGTGTGCGGTCATTGGCCCAAAATAAAGGGGCAAAACGGACGCGGCACGTCGGGATGCCCGGCCGCCGCGCCCCCTGCCCGCAGAACCGGGCCCGCCGGGCTTGCACCTCACGCGGCGTGAGGTCCGACAGTGGAGCGCGTACCGACCGAAGGGAGCGGAAGAAGTGGGCTACTCCGTGGGACAGGTCGCCGGTTTCGCCGGGGTGACGGTGCGCACGCTGCACCACTACGACGCGATCGGCCTGCTCGGCCCGAGCGGGCGCAGCCCCGCCGGCCACCGCCGCTACGAGGACGCCGACCTCGACCGGCTCCAGCAGATCCTGTTCTACCGGGAGCTCGGCTTCCCCCTGGAGGAGGTGGCCGTCCTCCTGGACGACCCGGGCACCGACCCCGTCGCGCACCTGCGCAGGCAGCACGGGCTGCTGACGGGCCGGATCGCCAGGCTCCGGGAGATGGCCGCCGCAGTGGAGCGAGCGATGGAGGCGAGCAGGATGGGCATCAACCTCACCCCCGGGGAGAAGTTCGAGGTCTTCGGGGACCACGACCCCGAGCAGTACGCCGAGGAGGCCGAACGGCGCTGGGGGGACACGGACGCGTACCGGCAGTCCGCCCGGCGCAGCGCCTCCTATACGAAGGAGGACTGGAAGCGGATCATCGCCGAGGGCGAGGCGGTCAACCGCGGCCTGGCCGAGGCCATGGAGCAGGGGCTGCCCGCGGACTCGGAGCGGGCCATGGACCTGGCCGAGGAGCACCGCGGCTGGATCGGCCGCAACCACTACGACTGCTCGTACGAGATGCAGCGCTGCCTGGGCCAGATGTACGTGGCGGACGAGCGGTTCACGGCCACGTACGACGCGGTGCGGCCGGGGCTGGCGGCGTACCTCCGGGACGCGATCGAGGCCAACGCCGACCGGCGCGGGGCGTCCGAAGCGTAAGGCGCAGGCAAAAAGACGGTCAATGCAGGGAAAAGCGCCCCCCGTCCGGGACTGGAACCGGACGGGGGTACCGTGCGTTCATAATTGGGGACATCCCCCTGCCAGATGCACCGCCGCGACCCCATCCAGGAGCCCGGAACCCGTGTACACGACGCTTGCGCTCGGCCCCGAGTGGCTTTCACCGGACTACCTGATCTCCGAGTACGGACTGATCGGCATCCTGGTGATCGTCTTCGCCGAATCCGGGCTCTTCGCCTTCCTGCCGGGCGACTCCCTGCTGTTCACCGCCGGCCTGCTGGTCGCGGACGGGAAGTACATCACCCAGCCGCTCTGGCTGGTCTGCACGCTGATCGTGGCCGCGGCCATCATCGGCGACCAGGTCGGCTACATGATCGGCAAGTACTTCGGCCCGAAGCTGTTCAACCGTCCGAACTCGAAGCTCTTCAAGAAGGAGAACCTCGACAAGGCGCACGAGTTCATGGACAAGCACGGCCCGAAGGCCATCGTGCTCGCCCGCTTCGTACCGATCATCCGCACGTTCGCGCCGATGGTCGCGGGCGCCGGCTCGATGAAGTACCGGACCTTCCTGACGTACAACATCATCGGCGGCATCAGCTGGGGCGCGGGCGTCACCGTCGCGGGCTACTGGCTCGGCCAGATCTCCTTCATCAAGAACAACATCGAGCCGATCCTCGTCGGCATCGTGCTCGTCTCCGTGATCCCCGTGGTCATCGAGGTGCTCAAGGCCCGCAAGGAGTCCCGCCAGGCCGCCGCGCAGGCGCCGGCGGACGGCTCGGGGCCCGCCCCGGTCCAGCGCGGGCGGCACGCCAAGCGCTGACCCCGCGCGGCCGCTGCCCGTCCGCAGCGGCCGTCCGCAGCGGCCCGCCGGGGCCGTCCGTCAGTAGCCGCGCGTCCGCTTGGCCGCGCGGCGCTTGGACGCCCCCGGGGTGCGCAGGAAGAGCCGCGAGACCTCGGATCCGAGGTTCACGCCGATCGCCAGGGCCAGGGCCAGGGCCGCCGCGTTGATGAGCGAGCCCAGGCCCTTGGTCAGCTGGTTCTCCGCGATCGACAGCAGCCCGTAGTACGTGGCCGAACCGGGCAGCAGCGGGCCGATGGCCGCCGTCACGTACGGCAGTGCCGAATGGTGCAGGTAGCGCGAGAAGAGCTGCCCGAACAGACCCACCACCCCCGCCGCCACGGCCGTCGCGGGTACCGGCGGGATCCCGCCCGCGTAGTGCATCGCCCCGAAGATGCACCAGGCCACCGCGCCGTTCAGGGTCACGATCAGCACCGTCGAGCGCTCCTGCTGGAGCAGTACCGCGAAGGTGGCCACCAGCACCATCGAGGCCGCGATCTGCACCACCGGCCGCTCGGTGATCTTCAGGACGGTCTCCGGGTCCAGCGCCGGACCGAGCTGGAGCCCCAGGTAGAGCACCACCAGCACGCCGATGATGATCCCGATGAAGAGGTACATGACCTCCAGAAGCCGGGCGGCGGCGGTGATGTAGTAGCCGGTCAGCCCGTCCTGCACGGCCGCGACCAGGGCCCGTCCGGGCAGCAGGGCGAACAGCCCGCCGGTGATCACCGCGGAGGCCCGGACGTCCGCGTGCATCAGCGACAGGGTCACGCCGATCGCCGCCGGCGGCATCGCCGCCACCACGAACTGGTAGAACTCCGGCAGCCCGCGCCCGGCCGCCAGCCAGGCCAGCCGGTCGCCCAGCACCGCCCCCAGCGCCGCCGCGAAGAACACCAGCACCTGCCCGCCGACCAGGGTCGAGGCGGCCCCCGCCAGCAGTCCGGAGGCGGCGGTCAGCACCCAGGTCGGGTACGGGTGCCGGTTGCGGCGGATCTCCGCGAGGCGCCGGTACGCGTCCTCCAGGGTGATCTCGGCGTCCGGCGCGCTCAGGTCCGCCACCAGCCGGTACACGGCCGCCAGGCGCGTGTAGTCGGTGCCGCGGCGGCGCACCGTGCGGGAGGCCGTGACCGGGTCCGCGATCAGGGACCGCTGGTGCGTGATGGACAGCATGGTGAAGGTGACCGTCGGCTCGCAGCGGTCCAGCCCGTACGAGCGGGCGACGGCGAACATCGCCGCCTCGACGTCCTCGGAGCCCTCGCCGCCCGCGAGCAGCAGCTCGCCGATGCGCAGGGTCAGGTCGAGTACGCGCCCGACCGGCGGACCCTCGTCCTCCGCCTTGGCCGCGGCCTCGGGTACGGGGCGCTCGCCGACCGGCATCCGGAGCATCGTGCGCATCCGGTCCTGCCAGGGCGAGTCCTTCAGCCGGGTGATCGGGAAGCCCTGGGGGGAGGTGTGGACGGCCGGCGAGTTCTGGGCGGAGTACGTGCTCGGCCGGTCGAAGGCGGAACCCTCGGGCTGGGTGAAGGCGGACCCCTCGGGCTCGGCCGCCACGGCTGCCGCCAGACCCGGCGGGACGACGAACTCCGACGTCGGCTGCTCGTCCTCCGGCGGCCCCGAGGCGGTCACCCCCGGCGGCGGCGCGAAGGCGCTCCGCGCCTCGTCGGACACGGGCTTCCTGAGGTCGCCGCCCTCTGTCCCCTCGGACTCCGCCACGCAGCACTCCAACCGTCCGGGCTCTTGATCCAGTATGCGGAACCGTTTCCTCCCAGGGGTACCCGGGAGGGCCACCCGGGAAGGGCCGGGGGAGGGGTCCGGACACGCCGACGGGCGGCACCCCGGGGGGTGCCGCCCGTCGAAGCGGAACAGCAGTGCGCCGGAGCGCGGGGGCTCAGTGGCCGCCCTGCTCCTGCAGCCGCTTGAAGGAGCGCTCGATCTCGGCCTCGGCCTCGATGCGGCCGACCCAGTCCGCGCCCTCGACCGACTTGCCCGGCTCCAGGTCCTTGTAGACCTCGAAGAAGTGCTGGATCTCCAGGCGGTCGAACTCGGAGATGTGGTGGATGTCGCGCAGGTGCTCCACGCGCGG
Source organism: Streptomyces sp. NPDC038213 (assembly GCF_055600495.1). NCBI lineage: Bacteria > Bacillati > Actinomycetota > Actinomycetes > Kitasatosporales > Streptomycetaceae > Streptomyces > Streptomyces sp. NPDC038213. Next base: position 84,302 of record NZ_JBVJYM010000011.1, on the reverse strand, counting down.
GTCCGAAGCCGGCACGCACAGCAGCTTGTCGTCGCCGCCCGCCTCGTCGGTCATGCGGAACATGCCGATCGCGCGGCACTTGATCAGGCAGCCGGGGAAGGTCGGCTCGTCCAGGATGACCAGCGCGTCCAGCGGGTCGCCGTCCTCGCCCAGGGTGTTCTCGACGAAGCCGTAGTCCGTCGGGTAGCTGGTGGAGGTGAACAGGCGACGGTCCAGGCGGATCCGGCCGGTCTCGTGGTCCACCTCGTACTTGTTCCGCGAACCCTTGGGGATCTCGATGGTGACGTCGAACTCCACGTCCTGCTCCTCCGTGTCCAGCTTCATGCTTCGAGTGATAGCGCGTCCGGCCCAGCCCTGCCGGGTGGGGTGCCATGCTCGCGGCAAGACGCAGTGGTTAAGTGTCCCTCACGCAATACCGTGATCGCGAAAGGGGCTGGTCCGAGGTGCCATTGGTGAGGACGTGGCAGCTCGCCGCCGGTTCGGCGGCGGCCGGACTGGTCCTCTCGGCCGGGGCGGTGGCCCTGGCCGGGCCCTGGGACTCCGGCCAGCGTAAGGCCGAGCGGCACTGGGCCGCCTCCCAGGGCCGTACGGGTGGCGCAGATCACGGCGCGAAGGCCGCCGGCAGCGGCGGCCGCACCGGCCTGGACGGGGTCCCCGCGGCCCCCGCCGCCCCCGCCGTACTCCCCGCACTGACCGCCCCCGGCAGCCCGCCCGCAGCCTCCCCGGCCGCCGCGCAGGCCCTGGCGGCCGCCCTGCGGCCGCTGCTCGCCGACCCGGCCCTGGGGCCCGCCCCGGCCGTCTCCGTCGTGGACGCAGCGACCGGGCGCGTGCTCTACGCCGCCGGGCCCCGCCGCCCGGTGACCCCCGCCTCCACCGTCAAGATCGCGACCGCGGCCGCCGCCCTGTCCGCCCTCGGACCCGAGCACCGCATCGAGACCCGGACCGTCGCCGACCCCGACGGCCGGGGCCTCGTCCTCGTCGGCGGCGGCGACCCCGCCCTCACCGCCCGCCCCGGCCGCACCGACGGCGCCGCGCTGCCCGCCCTGGCCGCCGGGACGGCCGAGGCCCTCAAGGCCCGCGGCGCCACCCGGGTCGCCCTCGGCTACGACGCCACCCTCTACACCGGCCCCGCCCTCCACCCCCTCGGCAAGAACGAGAACCTCGCCCCCGTCAGCGCCCTCATGGCCGACCAGGGACGCCTCGACTCCTCCGCCTCCGGCACCGCCGAGCGCAGCGACGACCCGGCCGCCGACGCCGCCCGCGCCTTCGCCCGCGCCCTGCGCGCACACGGCATCGAGGTCACCGGCGCCCCCCGCGCCCGCAAGGCCGCCCCCGGGCCCGCCCTCGCCACCGTCCGCTCCGCCCCCCTCGCCGTCCTCGCCGAGCGGATGCTGACCCACAGCGACAACGACATCGCCGAGGCCCTGGCCCGCCAGACCGCCCTCGCCTCCGGCCGCCCCGCCAGCTTCGCCGGCGCCGGGCAGGCCGTCGCCGACCGGCTCCGCGCGCTCGGGGTCCCCCTCGCAGGCGCCCGCTTCGCCGACGGCAGCGGCCTCGACCGCGCCGACCGCGTCACCGCCGAGCTGCTCACCGCCCTCCTCGTCCGCGCCGCCGACCCCGCCCGGCCCGCCCTGCGCCCGGTCCTCACCGGCCTGCCCGTCGCCGGGTTCACGGGCACCCTCAGCGGCCGCTACGGGGACACGGGCGCGGCCCCCGGCCTGGTCCGCGCCAAGACCGGCACCCTCCAGGGAGTCGACTCCCTCGCCGGTACCGCCGTCGGCCCCTCCGGGCGGCTCCTCGCCTTCGCCTTCCTCGCCTCGGACACCCCCGCCCGTGACGCCGCCAGGGCCGCCCTGGACCGGCTCGCCGGGGCCCTCGCCGCCTCGGGCTGACCCGCCCGCCGCGGCGCCGGGCCCGCCCCGCCCCGCGGACCCGCCCGCGGGGCGGGCCGAAAAGGCCGTCCACAGGGCACCCCGGATCCGCCCCGGTCCACGTACGGTTGACGCATGACGAGCATCGGTGGTGCTTCAACGGGGATGGTGGACTGGAAGCTCGCGGTGGCCACCGCGACCCGGCTGGTCCGCCCGGGTCCGGAGGTCAGCCGGGACGAGGCCCGGCAGGTCGTGGCCGAGCTGCGCCGGCACGCCAAGGCCTCGGAGCACCATGTCCGGGCGTACACGCGCATGCTCCCCGAGGGCGCGGAGGTGCACGACACGCCCGTGCTCGTGGTCGACCGCGCCGGCTGGGCGAAGGCCAACGTGGCCGGCTTCCGCGAGCTGCTCTCCCCCCTCCTCGACAAGATGCAGGAGCGCCGCGCCCCCGGCGCCGGGGGCGCCGTGCTCGGCGCCGTCGGCGGCAAGGTCACCGGCGTGGAGCTGGGCATGCTCCTCGGCTTCCTCGCCTCCCGCGTCCTCGGCCAGTACGAGACCTTCGCCCCGCCCTCCCGCGACCTGCCCGGCTCGGAGCGCGGCGGCCGGCTGCTCCTCGTCGCGCCCAACATCGTCCACGTCGAGCGCGAGCTGGAGGTCGACCCGCACGACTTCCGCCTGTGGGTCTGCCTCCACGAGGAGACCCACCGCACGCAGTTCACCGCCGTCCCCTGGCTGCGCGACCACCTCCAGGGCGAGATCCAGTCCTTCCTGGGGGCCACGGACATGGACCCCATGACCGTGCTGGAGCGGCTGCGCGAGGCCGCCCAGTCCCTGGCCGGGGCCCGCCCCGAGGGGGACCGCGGGGAGGAGGGCCGCTCCCTGGTCGAGCTCGTCCAGACCCCCGAGCAGCGCGAGGTCCTCGGCCGGCTCACGGCGGTGATGTCCCTCCTGGAGGGACACGCGGACTACGTGATGGACGGGGTCGGCCCCGAGGTGGTGCCCTCGGTCGCCGAGATCCGCGAGAAGTTCCAGAAGCGCCGCGCCAGCGGGGCCGGGCGGCTCGACGCGGCCCTGCGCAAGCTCCTCGGGCTCGACGCCAAGCTCCGGCAGTACCGCGACGGGGAGCGCTTCGTCCGCGCCGTGGTCGGCCAGGTCGGCATGGACGGCTTCAACCGCGTCTGGACCTCGCCCAACACCCTCCCGACCAAGGCGGAGATCGCCCGCCCCGCCGACTGGGTCGCCCGCGTGCACCGCAAGCCGGGCCCGCAGGACGGCGGGAGCTGACGGGGCTGACGGGGGCGGCAGGACGCAGGTAGGCGGGGGCGACACGAACGAACCCGACGGGAGGTGCGGAAGTGACGCAAGGAGCCCCGTGTTGTCTCTGTGAGGGCTTCAGCATCACCCATCCGAGGGACCGTGGGCCGTGGATAGGCGTGCGATGCTCAGGGAACGGCTCGGTTCTGTCACCATCGACGCACTCTGAGTGACGACACTCCGGAACCGGCCCCGCGGGCCGAAGCCGGCGGCGCCACCCGGAGCGCACCCCGGGCCACCACCCGAAGCCACACCCCCGAGGCACCCCAACTCCACCGAAGGGCACCGGACATGGGTCCCCATCCAGCGGTCGCAGCGATACGCCTGGCGGTCCGCCGCGTACTCCACGACGTACTCACCGAGCTCACCGAGTCCTCTGAGCCCCTTGAGTCCACTGAGTCCTCTTTCGAGTCCCCCGAGCGCCCCGAGCTCGTCGGACGCCCCCGGGCCGCGGCCACCGCGCGGCGCGCGGGACGGTCCGCCGCGCCCGCCCCCCGGCGCGCCCCCGGCGAGCCCCCCCTGGTCCTCGTCGCCTGCTCCGGCGGCGCCGACTCGATGGCCCTCGCCTCCGCCCTCGCCTTCGAGGCGCCCAAGCTCTCCGTCCGCGCCGGCGGCATCACCGTCGACCACGGCCTCCAGCCCGGCTCGGACCTGCGCGCGGCCGAAGTCCTCACCCGGATGGCCGCACTGAGCCTCGACCCCGTCGAAGCCGTCTCCGTCACCGTCGGCCGCGACGGCGGACCCGAAGCCGCCGCCCGCGACGCCCGGTACGCCGCCCTGGACGAGGCCGCCGCCCGGCTCGGCGCCAGCGCCGTCCTCCTCGGCCACACCCGCGACGACCAGGCCGAGACCGTCCTGCTCGGGCTCGCCCGCGGCTCCGGCACCCGCTCCCTGTCCGGGATGGCCGAGCGCTCCGGCGGCAGCGCCGGCACCGGCCGGTACGTGCGCCCCTTCCTCAACATCGACCGCCAGACCGCCCGCAAGGCCTGCATGGTCCAGTCCCTGCCCGTCTGGGACGACCCGCACAACACCGACCCCGCCTACACCCGCTCCCGGCTGCGCCACGAGGGGCTCCCCGCCCTGGAGAAGGCGCTCGGCAAGGGGGTGGTCGAGGCCCTCGCCCGTACCGCCCAGCTCTCCCGCGACGACGCCGACGCCCTCGACGCCTGGGCCGCCCAGGCCGACGCCTCCGTCCGCGACGAGGGCGGCCAGCTGGAGTGCGCCAAGCTGTACGCCCTGCCCCCCGCCGTCCGCCGCCGCGTACTGCGCCGGGCGGTCGTCGCGGCCGGCTCCCCCGCCGGTTCGCTCTTCGCCCGGCACATCGAGGAAGTGGACCGCCTCATCACCGGCTGGCGCGGCCAGGGGGGCATCAACCTGCCCGGCCGCGTCGAGGCCCGGCGCCAGGGTGGCAGACTTGTCATCCGGCAGGGCTGAAGGTGCTGAATCACGGCTGAGTCCTCCGGGCTACCCCCGGAGCCCCGGCCGACAACGAAAGTGATGCGGGTGGACGAGAAGGACATGGGCAGCGACCTGGCGTCGGTGCTCATCACCAAGGAAGAGATCGACGCGAAGCTGGCCGAGCTGGCCGCGAAGATCGACACGGAGTACGCGGGCAAGGACCTGCTGATCGTCGGCGTCCTCAAGGGCGCGGTGATGGTCATGGCGGACCTGGCGCGCGCCTTGTCCACCCCCCTCACCATGGACTGGATGGCGGTGTCCTCCTACGGCGCCGGCACCCAGTCCTCGGGCGTGGTGCGGATCCTCAAGGACCTGGACACCGACATCAAGGGCAGGCACGTCCTGATCGTCGAGGACATCATCGACTCCGGCCTGACCCTGTCGTGGCTGCTGTCGAACCTGGGCTCCCGCGAGCCGGCCTCCCTCGAGGTCGTCACGCTGCTGCGCAAGCCCGACGCCGCCAAGGTCGCCATCGACGTCAAGTGGGTCGGCTTCGACATCCCCAACGAGTTCGTCGTGGGCTACGGCCTCGACTACGCCGAGAAGTACCGCAACCTGCCCTTCGTGGGCACCCTCGCCCCGCACGTCTACGGCGGCTGAGCACGCGCCCCGCGCCCCCCGGCGGCCCCGGCCGCCGGGGAACCGTCCCGGAATTCCCGCCGTTGGAGCAGGGGAAGGCGGTTTTGTCAGCCGTCCCGCCAGGTCACGGGTGACAATGCAGGGGTACATTCCGTAGAACCGAAGAACAGTTCTTACTCACAGTCTCACTCGCAGCAGCATTTACCTACGGGCAGGAGGGACGGGGCGCTTGCCGCCCCGTATGGATGGACGTGAAGCGATACTTCCGTGGGCCGGTCATGTGGATCGTGCTGGCCGTCCTCGCCGTGGTCGTGTTGATGAATGTCGTTGGTTCGTCCGGCGGCTACAAGTCGGTGGACACCAGCAAGGTTCTGCACGCGATCAGCCAGAACCAGGTCGAGTCGGCGAAGCTGACCACCGGTGACTCCCAGATGATCAAGATCGAGCTGAAGGACGGCCAGAAGCTCGACGACAAGACAAGCGGCAGCAAGTTCCAGGCGAACTACATCGGCAACCAGGGTGTCGACATCGCCGAGCAGCTGCAGACCGCTTCCGACAACGGCCAGATCCCCGACGGCTACTCCGTCTCGCCGGACAAGACCAACCCGTTCCTGGGCGTGCTGCTCTCCCTGCTGCCGTTCGTCCTGATCGTCGTGGTCTTCCTGTTCCTGATGAACCAGATGCAGGGCGGCGGCTCCCGGGTCATGAACTTCGGGAAGTCCAAGGCCAAGCTCATCACCAAGGACACCCCCAAGACGACCTTCGCCGACGTGGCCGGGTCGGACGAGGCGGTCGAGGAGCTCCACGAGATCAAGGAGTTCCTGCAGGAGCCGGCGAAGTTCCAGGCCGTCGGCGCCAAGATCCCCAAGGGCGTGCTGCTGTACGGCCCGCCCGGCACCGGCAAGACCCTCCTCGCGCGCGCCGTCGCGGGCGAGGCGGGCGTCCCGTTCTACTCGATCTCCGGCTCCGACTTCGTCGAGATGTTCGTGGGTGTCGGCGCCTCGCGCGTCCGCGACCTGTTCGAGCAGGCGAAGGCCAACGCCCCCGCCATCGTGTTCGTCGACGAGATCGACGCCGTCGGCCGGCACCGCGGTGCGGGCCTCGGCGGCGGCCACGACGAGCGCGAGCAGACCCTGAACCAGCTCCTCGTCGAGATGGACGGCTTCGACGTGAAGGGCGGCGTCATCCTGATCGCCGCCACGAACCGGCCCGACATCCTCGACCCGGCGCTGCTGCGCCCCGGCCGCTTCGACCGGCAGATCGCCGTCGACCGCCCGGACATGCAGGGCCGTCTGGAGATCCTCAAGGTCCACCAGAAGGGCAAGCCGGTCGCTCCGGACGTCGACCTCTCGGCCGTCGCCCGCCGCACCCCCGGCTTCACGGGTGCCGATCTGTCGAACGTGCTGAACGAGGCCGCGCTCCTGACGGCCCGCTCGGACAAGAAGCTGATCGACAACCACATGCTGGACGAGGCGATCGACCGCGTCGTGGCGGGCCCGCAGAAGCGGACCCGGATCATGTCCGACAAGGAGAAGAAGATCACCGCGTACCACGAGGGCGGACACGCCCTGGTCGCGGCGGCCTCCCCGAACTCCGACCCGGTACACAAGATCACGATCCTGTCCCGCGGCCGGGCCCTCGGCTACACGATGGTGCTCCCGGACGAGGACAAGTACTCGACCACGCGCAACGAGATGCTCGACCAGCTGGCCTACATGCTGGGCGGCCGCGCGGCCGAGGAGCTGGTCTTCCACGACCCGACCACGGGCGCCGCGAACGACATCGAGAAGGCCACTGCCACGGCCCGCGCGATGGTCACCCAGTACGGCATGACCGAGCGCCTCGGCGCGATCAAGTTCGGCGGGGACAACACCGAGCCGTTCCTGGGCCGCGAGATGTCGCACCCGCGGGACTACTCGGAGGAGGTCGCCGCGCTGGTCGACGAAGAGGTCAAGAAGCTCATCGAGAACGCGCACAACGAGGCCTGGGAGATCCTGGTCGAGAACCGCGACGTCCTCGACAACCTCGTCCTCGCCCTGCTCGAGAAGGAGACGCTGGGCAAGGAGGAGATCGCCGAGGTCTTCTCGACCATCGTCAAGCGCCCGGCCCGCCCCGCGTGGACCGGATCCTCGCGCCGTACGCCGTCCACGCGTCCGCCGGTGCTCTCCCCCAAGGAGCTGTCGCTGACGAACGCCGCCAACGGCACCGCGGCCCCGGTCAGCACGGACAAGGCCGTCGAGGTGGCCCCGGAGGACCGCCCCGAGGCCTGATCCCCCGGTCCCACCGGCCCGGAATGGATGCCGCGCCCCCCAGGTTCTAGCCTGGGGGGCGCGGCACTTTCACATGCCGGCCGCGAGCGAAGACAGGAACGAGGCACACATGACCGACCCAGTGACCCTGGACGGCGCGGGCACGATCGGCGAGTTCGACGAGAAGCGCGCCGAGGCCGCCGTCCGAGAGCTGCTCATCGCGGTCGGCGAGGACCCGGACCGCGAAGGCCTCCTGGAGACCCCGGCGCGCGTGGCGCGGGCGTACAAGGAGATATTCGCGGGCCTGTGGCAGCGGCCCGAAGAGGTGCTGACCACCACCTTCGACCTGGGCCACGACGAGATGGTCCTCGTGAAGGACATCGAGGTCATGAGCTCCTGCGAGCACCACCTCGTCCCGTTCCACGGCGTGGCGCACGTCGGCTACATCCCCTCCGCCGACGGCAAGATCACCGGCCTGTCGAAGCTGGCCCGCCTCGTGGACGTCTTCGCCCGCCGCCCCCAGGTGCAGGAGCGCCTGACCACCCAGATCGCGGACGCGCTGATGGAGATCCTGGAGCCCCGCGGCGTCATCGTGGTCATCGAGTGCGAGCACATGTGCATGACCATGCGCGGGGTCCGCAAGCCCGGCGCCAAGACCATCACCTCGGCGGTCCGCGGCCAGCTCCGCGACCCCGCCACCCGCAACGAGGCCATGAGCCTCATCATGGCCCGCTGACCGGGGGACCTCAGGCCCGCCCGCGCCCGCGTGCTGCTAGGCGCGGGCGCGGGCGCCGCCCGGACCGGACTCGTCCGTGTCCTCGGGGAGCTTGCAGACCCGCTCCAGGAACAGGGCCGCGGCGATGACCGCGGCGCCGGCGAGGACCGAGAAGCCCGCGTAGAGGGCCTGGTCCCGGCGCGCCGGGACCTCCAGGCCGTCCATGAGCAGGAAGACGCCCGTACCGCCGTACATGCCCGCCACGAGGGCCGCGACCAGGGCGCTGGCCTGCCCGAAGACCACGGACCGGGCCGCCATCAGCGGCTCCACGCCCTTGGCCCCGGGCCGGCGGTCGCGCTGGGCCCGGAGCCGGGCGCGCAGGGACAGGGCCGTGGCCAGCAGGACCACGGCGATCACGGCCAGCACGATGGGGGCCGCGAGCGGCACCCCGGGCAGGGTGCCGTACGCGCTCCAGAGCCGGGCGCCCGCCCAGGACAGCACGCCGGCGATCACGAAGATCCCGGCGAGGACGCCCAGCCTCAGTTGCTTCACGTGCCTGCTCCCCGTCGTCCGTACGCGTGCCCGCACCCGTACCGCTGCGTATGCCCGGGTCCCAGGCTAGCCACTACTCCGGGAGACGGAGCTCCAGGTCGGTGCGCGGCACGACCCCGGAGCGGTCCACGCCGGCGAGCAGGGCGGCGACGGCCCCGAGCCCGGGCAGCTCGGCGGCGGGGTCCACGTCCTGCCAGGGGGCCAGGACGAAGGCGCGCTGGTGGGCGCGCGGGTGCGGGAGGGTCAGCACCGGGTCGTCGGAGACCACGTCGGCGTACGCGACGATGTCCACGTCGATCGTGCGCGGCCCCCAGCGCTCCTCGCGGACCCGGTCGAAGGCCTCCTCGATGGCCTGCCCGCGCTCCAGCAGCGAGCCGGGCGGCAGCGTGGTCTTCACGATCACCACGGCGTTCAGGTACGAGGGCTGGGAGCCGGGCTCGACGCCCCAGGGCTCCGTCTCGTACACCGGCGAGACGGCCTTGACCCGCATGCCGGGGGTGTCCCCGAGGGCGTCGATGGCGCCCTGGAGGGTCTCCAGGCGGTTGCCGAGGTTCGCCCCGAGGGCGATCACGGCGCGGTGCGGGTTGGAGAGGGTCACGTCGGCCGCGTCCACCTGCTCGACGACGGATGCCGGTACCGGCTGGACGGTGGGGTCGCTCTGGGCGTTCAGGCCGTTGTTCATGCGCGGCTCCGGGTGATCGTGATGGTCACGTCGTCGAAGGGGACCGTGATCGGGGCGTCCGGCTTGTGGACGACCACCTCGACCTCGGCGACCGCCTCGTGCTTCAGGCACTGCTGGGCGATCCGCTCGGCGAGGGTCTCGATCAGGTCCACGGGCTCGCCCTGGACCACGCCCACGACCTCCTCGGCCACGACGCCGTAGTGCACGGTCTTCGCCAGGTCGTCGTCGGCCGCTGCGGGGCGGGTGTCGATGTGCAGCACCAGGTCCACGATGAAGGTCTGGCCCTCCTCGCGCTCCCGGGGGAAGACGCCATGGTGCCCGCGGGCCTTGAGGCCGCGCAGCGCGACACGATCCACGCGAATCACTCCAACTTTCGTAGGTACGTCCGGACCCGGGGCTCCCCGGTTCCATGGGCCTACGCCGAGTGCGGTCGGCGTCGTCCTCCTTCGAATTTACCTGCGGGTGGTGACAGCGGTCGCCCATGGGGTGGCCCGAAGCGGCTCCGCGCCTCCGGATCGCGTGTATCCGCACCGTGCGCTCTCCCCCTCTCCGGCCGCGGTCCGGCCCCCTTCGAGGAGGCTCCGGGGCGGCGCCCACCAGGCCTCAGCCCGCTTCCTCCTCCTCGTCCCCGTCGGACTCCGTCAGCACCGGGGAGCCGTGGTGGGACCAGATCCGCCAGCCCGCGGGTGTGCGGCGGAACACATTGGTGGCGACGACCAGCTGGCCCACGAGGGGGCCCAGCTCGCCGCCGTCCTCGGCCGGCCCGCCGCTGAGGATGTTCTCCGTGCACGTCACCACGGCGGTGTCGCCCATCACGGTGACCTTGGTGTCGGTCAGGAAGAACTGGATGTACTCCGTGTTCGCCATGATCAGCGCGTACGAGCGGAGCACCTCGCCCCGGCCCGACAGCACCGGCCAGCCCGGATGCACGCAGGAGATCTCGTCGTCCAGCCACAGCGCGGACACCTCGTCGAAGTCCCCGCGCTCCAGGGCCTCGTAGAAGGCCGTGTTGGCCTCCTCCACCGCCTCGGTGCCGCCGCTCCCGCCGGCCGGCCCGCCGCCCCCAGGGATCACAGGGCCCCCTCGACGGCCCGCGCCACGCGCACCGCGTCCGCCGTGGCCCGCACCTCGTGCACGCGCACGGCCCAGGCGCCCTCGTGGGCGGCGATGGCGGAGACCGCGGCGGTGGCCGCGTCGCGCTCGCGCGCGGGCGGCGGGGCGGTGTCCCCGGCGCCGGCCAGCACCCGGCCCAGGAAGCGCTTGCGGGAGGCCGCGACCAGCAGCGGCCGGCCCAGGGCGCGCAGCTCGCCCAGGTGGGCGACGAGCGCGAGATCGTGCCCGGCCTGCTTGGCGAAGCCCAGACCCGGGTCCACGACCAGCCGCTCCGGGGTGATCCCGCCCGCCACCACGGCGTCCATCCGGTCCCGCAGCTCGGCGGCGACCTCGGCCACCACGTCCCCGTACACGGCCCGGCTGTTCATGTCGGCGCTGAAGCCGCGCCAGTGCATCACGACGAACGGCACCTCGGCGGCGGCCACCGCCGGGATCATCTCCGGGTCCGCGAGCCCGCCGCTGACGTCGTTGACCAGCACCGCGCCGGCGGCCACGGCCTGCGCGGCGACCGCCGCCCGCATGGTGTCCACGGACACGGTGACCCCCTCGGAGGCCAGCCCGCGCACCACCGGGACCACCCGGCGCAGCTCCTCCTCGGCGTCCACGCGGCTGGCGCCCGGGCGGGTGGACTCCCCGCCCACGTCGACCAGGTCGGCGCCCTGGGCCACCAGGTCCAGGCCCCGCTTGACGGCCGCGGTGGTGTCGAAGAAGCGGCCGCCGTCCGAGAAGGAGTCGGGGGTGACGTTCACGACGCCCATCACCGCGCAGCGGTCCCAGTCCGGAAGCCCGTCCACCCGGCCCCGGCCCCGGCCCTGCACCGGCGGCCGGTCCCGGCCCGGGCCCTCGGGGACGCCTGCACCGCGCACTGTGTTCATGGCTCCAAGGGTAGGGCCGGGTGTCCGGGCCTACGCGGCCCGTACCTCCCGCTCGGACGCGGAGGCCGCCGCCGGGGCGGCCAGGGCGGTGGCCGGGGCGGCGGAGTGCGCGCACGGGCGGGGCTGGCGGGGCGGCTTGCCGCGGCCCAGCAGCCGCGGCAGGGCCAGGGTCACGAAGCCCTCGGCCTGCATGGCCGCGAAACCGATGCGCGGCAGGTCGGAGGTGTTGCGGAAGACCACGAACCGCGGCTCCCAGCGGGGCCGGAACTTCGCGTTGAACTTGTACAGGGACTCGATCTGGAACCAGCGCGACAGGAAGACCAGCAGCCCGCGCCACATCCGCAGCACCGGCCCGGCGCCGATCTTCTCGCCGCGGGCCAGGGCCGAGCGGAACATCGCGAAGTTCAGCGAGACCTTGTCGACCTTCAGGCCGGGGGCGGCCTGGAGGGCGGCGACGATCAGCAGCTCGTTCATGCCCGGGTCGGCGGCGCGGTCCCGGCGCATCAGGTCCAGGGACATGCCGTCGGGACCCCACGGGACGAAGTGGAGTACGGCCTTCAGGTCCCCGTACGGGGATCCCTGGTCACCGGACGAGTCCTTGCCGTCGGCCGGCCCGGCCAGGTGCGCCGTCGCGATGACGCAGTCCCCGTCGCCGGGCTCGCCCACCCGGCCCAGCGCCATCGAGAAGCCGCGCTCGGTGTCCGTGCCCCGCCAGGCCGCCGCGGCGGCCCTGACCTGCGCGAGCTCGGTCTCGTCCAGCTCGCTGACCCGGCGCACCCTGGTCGTGTACCCGTTGCGCTCGATCCGCTTGACCATCTGGCGGACGTTGCGCATCGCCCGCCCGCTCAGCGAGAAGTCCGCGACGTCCACGATGGCCTCGTCGCCGAGCTCCAGGGCGTCCAGCCCGGTCTCGCGGGTCCACACCTCGCCGCCGGTCTCGCTGCACCCCATCACGGCCGGGGTCCAGGAGTGCGCCTTGGCCTCGTCCATGAACCGCTCGATGGCGCCCGGCCAGGCCTCGACGTCGCCGATCGGGTCGCCGGAGGCCAGCATCACACCGGACACCACGCGGTAGGTGACGGCCGCCTTGCCGCTGGGGGAGAAGACCACGGCCTTGTCGTGCCGCAGGGCGAAGTGGCCCAGGGAGTCGCGGCCGCCGTGCCGGTCCAGCAGCCCGCGCAGCCGCACCTCGTCCTCGGCGGTCAGCCGGGCGGCCGGGTGCTCGGGCCGGAAGGCCAGGTAGATCGTGGTGACCGCGGTCAGCAGGCCGAGGGCGCCGAGGGAGTAGCCGACCGTCCAGGACACCCGTCCGGCGTAGTCGACCGGCCCCTCGAAGCCGAAGAGCCCGTACACGACGTGGGTGAGCTGCTCCGCGATGCCGGGATCGCCGACGACCCGGCGCGGGTGCGAGTTCACGATCACCAGGCCGAGCCCGATGGAGCCCGCGCTCATCAGCACGAAGTTCGCCAGGGCCTTCCAGCGGCTGCGCGGATCGGGCAGGGCGTCGAATTCCCCCTGATGGCGCAGGAGCAGCGCGAGCAGCGCCGCCGCGATCAGGACCCCGGCGACCGAGTGCCGGTACGTGAACTGCGCCACGGCCCCCGCGGGCAGCAGGACCACCGCGGCCCGCCAGGCCCGGCGCTTGCGCCGCTTGAGCCCGTGCGCGAGCAGCAGGAGCAGGACGCCCGCGCTGATCGCCAGGGCCGCGGCGAAGGGGCCCAGGGAGCCGGGCAGCACCTCGGTGACGGCGTGGATACGGCTGTGCCGGAAGCGGGGGAAGACCCCCGCCGCGATGTCGAGGAGGCCGACGACGGCCACCGCCGTGCCGACCAGTCCGGGCACCGCCTCGGGCCGTGGCCCGCGCAGGATGCGGCGGCCGATGCGGCCGACTGCCGACGGAGCCGACGGATCGGACGGAACCTGTCCCGACTTATCGCCATCTATCCTGCTAGACATCGCTTCCCGTTGCTCCGTGAGTGATCCTGTGGCCGAGGTGCCACAGCGGCATCCGGACATGTGCGACCACTAGGACGACGCAGGACGGAAGCGGGTTCACTGACCGGTAGGAAAAAACTCGAACCGCCACAAGCTCGTACGCGAAGACAAGCTCGTGCCGCCATCAGAAAGTCACTGACTGCTCATGGGTCTCACCAGCAATACGGTTCTCGTGCTGGCGATCATCGCCGGCGTGCTGCTCTTCGGAGTCACGGTCTGGCTGTGGCCGCGGCTTTCGGGCCGCAGCTGGCGTGCCGTACTCGGCCGGATCGGCCTTCTGCTCGCGACCCAGCTCGCGATTTTCTCCGCCGTCGGACTCGCGGCGAACAAGTCGTTCCTCTTCTACGGGTCCTGGGCCGACCTCTTCGGCCAGGAGACCGAGATGGGCGTGGTCGTCGACCACTCGGCGGGCGGCAAGGACATCAGGGTCGTCGGAAAGCAGAAGCTCGACGTACCCGGCGGGAACCGGCCCGCGGTCGGCGGTGAGATCCAGAAGGTGGTCCTGGCCGGCAGGCAGTCGAAGATAACCAGCCCCGGATACGTCTACCTCCCGCCGGAGTACTTCCAGCCGCAGTACGCCCAGCAGGACTTCCCCGCGGCCGTGGTCCTCACCGGATACCCGGGAATCGCGGAGAACCTGATCAAAGGGCTGAACTACCCGATGACGGCCTACAAGCAGGCCAAGGCCGGGAAGATGAAGCCGATGATCCTCGTGATGATGCGGCCGACCGTGGCCCCGCCGCGCGACACCGAGTGCGTCGACATCCCCGGCGGCCCGCAGACCGAGACCTTCTTCGCCAAGGACGTCCCCCAGGCCGTCCGCGACAGCTACCGCATCGGCGGCAAGCCGCAGAACCTGGCCTTCGTCGGGAACTCCACCGGGGGCTACTGCGCCCTGAAGATGGGCATCCACCACTCCGGCACCTTCGGCGCGGCGGCCGGGCTCTCCGCGTACTACAAGGCGGCCGACGACCCCACCACCGGCGACCTCTTCCACGGCGACGCGGCCCTGGAACAGCGCGCCGACCTGCTGCGCAGCCTCAAGGAGAAGAAGCCGGACGGCACCTCCTTCCTGGTGACCTCCAGCAAGAAGGGCGAGGACAACTTCAAGCCCACGCAGCAGTTCATCAAGACCGTCCCCGCGGGCGACAGGGTCTCCTCGATCACCCTCGACAGCGGCGGTCACAACTTCAACACCTGGCGGCGGGAGATCCCGCCGATGCTGGTGTGGCTGAGCGGGCGGCTGCAGGCCTGAGCAGGGGCTCTTCCCCGCACTCCGGTTGCCTCAAGGCCACCCCCATCTCACCTCCGTTCAACCATGCATGACAATGCGTCAACAGTCATTGTCATGATCGACACGCGTGACCGCGCCGCCCGTGCGCGCCCGCGTGTCGGGTACGGGGGAAGACACAGGTGGGACCCATATCCAGAGCGGGCGCGGCCGTCGTGGCCGCGGCCGTCGCCGGCACCCTGCTGGCCGGAGCGCCCGCAGGGGCCGAACCGGCCCCCGGCACCCGGACCGCGGCGCCGGACGCGCAGGCGTCCCCGCAGGCCGGCCCGCGGCGCAGCGTCACCCTGATCACCGGCGACCGCGTCGAGGTCGCCGCCGACGGGACCGTCGTACGCCTCCACCGCGGTGCGGGCCGGGAGCAGACCCCCGTCCAGATCCGGCGCGAGACCGCAGGCACGTACGTCATCCCCCTCGACGCGCGCCGCCTCCTCGACGACGGCGTACTGGACCGGCGGCTCTTCAACGTCACCCGGCTGATCGCCGACGGCTACGACGACGCCCGCAGCGGCAGCCTGCCCCTGATCGTCGGCTACCGCGCCGCCACCGGCCTCGCCGCCGGACGCGGACCCTTCACCGCAGTGCCCGTCCAGGAGCGGCGCGCCCTGCCCGCCATCGGCGGAGAGGCGTTCCGCGCCCCCAAGGCGCAGGCCGCAGGCCTGTGGTCCGCCGTCACCGGCGGTACGGGCACCGGGCCCGGCAGGACGGCAGCGGGCCGCCCCGCCGGCGGGTTCGCCACCGCCGCCCCGCAGATCGAGCGCGTCTGGCTCGACGGCAGGGTCCGGCCCCTGCTCGACGTGAGCGTGCCCCAGGCCGGGGCCCCGGGCGCCTGGGCCGCCGGGGCCACCGGCAAGGGGATCAAGGTCGCGGTCCTCGACACCGGCGTCGACGCCACCCACCCCGACCTCAAGGGCGTCGTCATCGCCCAGAAGAACTTCACCTCCGTGACCTCCAAGGACCGGATGGGCCACGGCACGCACATCGCCTCCACCATCGCCGGGTCCGGGGCCCGCTCGGGGGGCAGACTCAAGGGCATGGCGCCCGGCGCGAAGATCCTGGACGCCAAGGTCCTGCCCGACGGCCCCGGCGACCAGTCCGACATCGTCGCCGGGATGCAGTGGGCCGTCGACCAGGGCGCCCACGTCGTCAGCATGAGCCTCGGCGGCGAGGACGCCGTCGGCGCGGACGACCCCACCGAGGAGGCGATCGCCCGGCTCGCCGGCAAGGCCCTCTTCGTCGTCGCCGCGGGCAACGAGGGCAGGACGGGGGAGAGCACCGTCACCTCGCCCGGTTCCGCCCCGGCCGCACTGACCGTCGCCGCCGTGGACAAGAAGGGCGGGCTCGCGGACTTCAGCAGCCGCGGCCCCACCGCGGACGGCCGGGCCAAGCCCGACATCAGCGCACCCGGCGTCGGGATCCTGGCCGCGGCCTCCGCGGACGCCTGGACGCCCTCGCCCAGCGGATACGTCGTCAACCAGGGCACCTCGATGGCCACCCCGCACGTCGCGGGCGCCGCCGCACTGCTCAAGCAGAAGCGCCCGACCTGGACGAACGCGCGGATCAAGGCCGTACTGACGGGCTCGGCCGCGCCGAACGCCGCGCTGCACCCGTACCAGCAGGGCTCCGGCCGGGTGAACGCCGCCTCCGCCGTCAAGGCCACCGTGGTCGCCGAGTCCGGCACCGCGGACTTCGGCACCGCGCTCTACCCGCACACCGACGACGCCCCCGTCACGAAGACCGTGACGTACCGCAACCTCGGTACCGCGGCCGTCACGCTGAACCTGACCACCGCGGCCATCGGCCCCGCGGGCCGCCCCGCCCCGGCCGGCATGTTCACCGTCAAGGACGCCAGGATCACCGTCCCTGCGGGCGGCACCGCCAGCACCAGGATCACCGCGGACACCCGGCTGGGCGGCGAGCTCAACGGCGCCTACGGCGGCACCCTCCTCGCCTCCGGCGGGGGCCAGGCCGTCCGCAGCGCCTTCGTCGTCTACCGCGAGGTCCCCGGCTACACCCTGACCGTCAAGCACATCGGCCTGGACGGCGCCGCGTCCAAGGACTTCAGCAGCGAGGCGCTCTCGCACACCACGATGGAGTGGCGGCCCGTGAGCACCCCGAAGGGCGCCGGCACCACCACCGCGCGGCTGCCCCGGGGCCGGTACACCCTCTCCTCGGGGGTCTTCGGCGGCGCGAAGTTCGCGAGCGTCCTGCAGCCGGTGCTGAACCTCAACGCCGACACCACGGTCGTCGTGGACGCGCGCAAGGCCAAGCCCTTCAAGATCAGCGTCCCGGACCCGGCCGCCAAGCCGAGCGACGCCGCCGTCGGATACCAGGACTTCCTGGGCAACCTGTCCACCAGCTGGTCGGTGGGGGACGGCACGGACGTGCTCACCGCCCACCTCGGCCCCGAGGCACCCGGCTTCCACGCCCAGTTCAGCGCCCTGTGGCAGGTCCCCGGCAAGGAGGGCCGCAGCGCCGAGTACCGGCTGTTCTTCCCGCAGTCCGGCCGCTTCTTCACCGGCCTGGACCGTACGCTCGCCAAGACCGACCTCGCCGAGATCGGCCTCGGCCTGGCCGGCTCGGCGCCCGGCACCAGGGCCCTCGTCGCGGGCCGCCCGGAGGCGGCCGACGGCGGCTGGAACATCGGGTACCAGGCCGGGACGGCGTACGCCCTCCCCGCCGCGGCGCGGCAGTACGTCACCACCGCCGGCCAGCGCTGGACCTGGCGCGTCAGCCAGCTCGGGCCCGAGGGCGAGGAGCGGATCGGTCACTCCCTCGGCCCCCACACCTACACACCGGGCAGCCGCCACGCCACCACCGTCGGCGGGGCCGTCGTCGGCCCCGACCTCGGCGAGCAGCGCGGGGTCGGCGCGACCCGCGGGGGAGACCTCCTCCAGGTGTCGGTCCCGATGTTCGCCGACGGCGCCGGGCACCGCAGCCGGCCCGTCGTGACGGGCGGGTTCAGCCGGCTCAGCAGCGGCAGCACGGTGATCGCCCAGGGCCGGCCGGGCACGTTCAGCACGGACCTCCCGAGCGCGGCCGAGCGCCCGTACACCCTCTACATGGAGGCGACCCGGTCCGCGAAGGACACCGCCACCAGCACGAAGGTCGCCGTCTCCTGGAGCTTCACCTCCGCCCGCCCGGAGGGCGGGGGCGAGACCGTCCTCCCGCTGACCGCGGTCCGGATGGCCCCCGCCGTGCCGCTGAGCGGCACCGTGAAGGCGGGCAGCACCCTGACCGTCCCGCTCGTCCTGAGCGGGGCCGCGGCCGCCCCCGGCAAGCTCGCGGCCCTCGCGGTCAGCGCCACCTTCGACAACGGCGCCAGCTGGGTCAAGCTCCCCGTCGCCACCGACGCCAAGGGCAACCGGACGGTACGCGTCACCCACCCCGCGGGCACGAAGTCGGTCTCCTTCAAGACCGCGGCCCGCGACACGGCGGGCAACACGGTCACCACGGCCATCACACACGCCTACCGGGTGGGGTAGGGCACGTGTAGCGGTACCGCGTCCACTGCTGCGCCCCTGCTCCCGGGATTCCCGGGGGCGGGGGCGCGGTGGGTTCTGGGCGGCCTGCCCCTGGCCGGGGTCTCCTCCCCCGCCTATACGCCTCGGCCGGCCGGCGTCTGCCCACCACTTCCGAGTACCGCCCGGCGGATCGCAGAGCACGGCACCGGCCCGGCGGCCTGCGCCCAGCCGGGGGCGGCCTGGCGGCCGCCGAGTGGCCGGAGCGGGTAGCGATCGCTGGCGGCCTACGCCCCGGCCCCGGCCGGTCCGGCTGCCGCCGGGTGGCCGGAGCGCGTAGCGGTCGCTGGCGGCCTATGCCCGGCCCCGGCCGGTCCGGAGGCCGCTGAGACGGCCGCGGCTGTGTAGCGATCCGTTGCGGCTTGTGTCGGTTGTCTTTCCGCCCGGAGGGCGGGGGTCGGCCGGTGCTCTGGCTCGCCTGGCCGACGCTGACCGGCCTGGGCCTTGGTCCCCCTGCTGCTTTTTCTCCTGTGGCTGCTGGCAAGTCTGGGACTTGACGTCCCGTGGTGCCCTGTCAAGGGCGGAGCGAAGCGGAGTCGCGCAGCGACGCGACCGAAGGGAGCGCCCTTGACAGGGCGCCGCGGGACGGCCGCACAGTCAGACATGCGAGCAGACACCGGAGAGCCTTCCCGACCCGGGTAAGGGGTCAGAGAGGTGGGCCGGGGGTCGGGGGGCCGCTGCGCGGAGCCGGTTCCCCTACCCGCCCCTTCCCGAAACTGGGGCTCCGCCCCAGACCCGCGCCTCAAACGCCGGCGAGGCTGGAGGGTCGAGGTCGAGACGGGACCCCCGCCGGGGTGGATAGCCGGGGTCTAGACGGGACTCGGCGTGGCCCGACCCCTCACCACAGCACCGGCCGCTGCCAAACCCCGTACGTGCTGATCCCCGTACCCCGGCCCCGCCCCGGGGGCGGTGGGCAAACACCGGTCGGGTGGAGTGCCGGGGCGGGGGAGGAGACCCCGGCCCGGAGCTGGACGACGTACCCGGGCCCCGCCCTGGGGGTGGTGGGCAAGTACCGGTCGGGTGGAGTGCCGGTGCGGGGGAGGAGACCCCGGCCCGGAGCTGCACGACGTACCCCCGCCCCACCCCGGAGGTCAGGGGGCGGGCTGGCGGAGGGCGCGGTGGATGCTGGTGGGGGTGAGGGTGCCCAGGATCTCGCCGGTGTCCGGGGTGGTGACGGCGATCCGCGGGGTGTCCTCTTGGAGGAGGAGGGACAGGGCCTCGTGGAGGGACGAACCCAGGGGGAGGCCGGCCAGGGACGTGGTCGGCCGGACGGCCCCCGGGGTGCCCGCCGGGTTCGGGCCCCCCGGGTTCGGTCCCCCCGAAGACGCCCCCACCGGCTCCAGGTCTCGTTCCGTGATCGGGGTGACCGTCAGGCGGCGCAGGGCGCGGTCCGTGCCCACGAACGTGGCCACGTACGGGGTGGCGGGGGCGGCCAGCACCTCGGCGGGGGGTGCGAGCTGCTCGATCCTGCCCTGGCCGTAGACGGCGATGCGGTCGCCCAGGCGGACGGCCTCGGCGAGGTCGTGGGTGACCAGCAGGATGGTCTTGCGCACTGTTTTCTGGAGGGCCAGGAACTCGTTCTGGAGGTGTTCGCGGACCACCGGGTCCACCGCTCCGAACGGCTCGTCCATCAGGAGGACCGGCGGGTCCGCGGCCAGCGCGCGGGCCACGCCCACGCGCTGCCGCTGGCCGCCGGACAGCTGGGCCGGGTACCTGCCCCCGTACACCGAGGGGTCGAGGCCGACGAGTTCGAGGAGTTCCGCGGCGCGGGCGCGGGACTTCGCGCGGCTCGTGCCGAGGAGGCGGGGGACGGTCGCGGTGTTCTCCAGGACCGTCTTGTGCGGGAAGAGGCCGACCTGCTGGATCACGTACCCGATGCGGCGGCGCAGTTCCACGGGGTCCGCGGCGGAGATGTCCTCGCCCGCGAGCAGGATCCGGCCGGAGGTCGGCTCGATGAGCCGGTTGACCATCCGCATGGTGGTGGTCTTCCCGCAGCCCGAGGGGCCGACGAGGGTGACCAGTTCGCCCTCCGCCACCTCGAAGGACAGGTCCTCGACGGCGGTGGTCCCGTCCGGGTAGCGCTTGGTCACGTGCTCGAATCGGATCATCCGGCCAGTTAAGCGCAGGCGCGCGCAGTGAAGTGTGAAGGGCGTGTTGCCCGCGTGCGAAGGTTCCAGGCCACCGGCCCCGGCGGGGGTTAGGGTCGGAGCCGGTGAGCCGAGCGGGGGTGGGTGCATGGCCGGGCAGAACTGCCTGGTGGCGAACGACTGGGTCTGCTGGGAGTACGTCCGCTCCCGCAGCCAGGAGCTGACCGACGCCACCGTCGAGCACGTCTGGATCACGGCTGTGTCGGTTCTCATCGGGCTGGCGGTCGCCCTGCCGCTGGCGCTGCTCGCCCGGCGCGGGCGGCGCTGGGCCGCGCCCGTGCTCGGGCTGACCACGCTGCTCTACACCGTGCCGTCGCTGGCCATGTTCTCGCTGCTGCTGCCGCTGTTCGGGCTGTCGGCTGCCCTGGTGGTGACCGGTCTGGTGCTGTACTCGCTGACGATCCTCGTGCGCAACGCCCTGGCCGGGCTGGAAGGCGTACCGGAGGAGGCGCGGGAGGCGGCGCGCGGGATGGGCTACGGGCCGGGGCGGCTGCTGTGGCAGGTGGAGCTGCCGCTGGCGCTGCCCGCCCTCTTCGCCGGGGTCCGCATCGCCACGGTGTCCACGGTCGCGCTGACGACGGTGGGTTCGATCGTGGGGAAGGGCGGGCTGGGGAACCTGATCGCCCCGGCCGTGAACAGCTCTTTCAAGGCCCAGGTGCTGACGGCCTCGGTGCTGTGCGTGCTGCTGGCCCTGGCCGCGGACGTGCTGCTGCTGGGATTGCAGCGGCTTCTCACCCCGTGGTCGAGGGCTGCGGGGGCCGGGCGGGCGGCTCGGGGCCGGCCGGTGAAGGGGGACTGAGGCGTGGATGTGGTGGGGCAGTCCTTCGGGTGGCTGGCCGAGGGGTCCAACTGGGCCGGTGAGAGCGGTGTGTGGCACCGGCTGGCGGAGCACGTGTACGTGAGCGGGCTCGCGCTGCTGATCGCCTGCGCCGTGGCGCTGCCGCTCGGACTGTGGCTGGGGCACCTCGGCAGGGGCGGTGCGCTCGCGGTCAACCTGTCCAACATCGGCCGCGCGGTGCCGGTGTTCGCGGTCCTGGCGCTCTTCGCCGTCTCGCCGCTGCGCAGCGCGGGGTACGTGCCCACGGTCGCCGCGCTCGTGCTGTTCGCGGTGCCCCCGCTGCTCACGAACGCGTACGTGGGTATGCGCGGGGTGGACCGGTCGGTGGTGGACGCGGCGCGGGGGATGGGCATGTCCGGGCCCCAGCTCTTCCGGCAGGTCGAACTCCCGCTGGCCCGGCCGCTCGTGATGACCGGGCTGCGCTCGGCGGCCGTGCAGGTCGTGGCGACGGCCACGATCGCCGCGATGGTCGGGCAGGGCGGCCTGGGCCGGATCATCACGGCGGGGTTCGCCACGTACGACACCGCGCAGGTGGTCGCCGGGGCGCTGCTGGTCGCCCTGCTGGCCCTGCTGGTGGAGGGCGCCCTCCTGGTCGCGGACCGGCTGGTGGCGGGTGCGGGCCGCGGTGGGCGGCGGGCCGGTCGGCGGGTGTCTGCGTCCTAGTCCCTTCCGTTCGGCGTCCGGCGCGGCTGTTCTGCGCGGGTTCCGGCGGGTTTGTGAACGTGTCCTCTTTCGAACGGAGTCCTGATGAGCAAGACCTCACGTGTCCTCGGAGCCGCCCTCGGCGTGCTCGCGCTGACCGGGGCGCTCGCCGCGTGCGGTGGCGAGAGCCTGGAGCAGACGAAGGGCGGCGGTGCGTCCGCGGATGCTTCCGCCGGGGGCGGGAAGAAGGGCTCCCTGGTGATTGGCTCGGCCGGGTTCACCGAGTCCAACGTGCTCGCCGAGCTGTACGCGCAGCTGCTGGAGGAGGCCGGCTACGGCACCTCGATCACCACGGTCGCCAACCGCGAGCTATACGCCCCGGCGCTGGAGAAGGGCCAGATCGACGTCGTCCCGGAGTACGCGGCCACCCTCGCGGAGTTCCTCAACGCCAAGGTGAACGGGCCCAAGGCGCCCGAGTCCGCGCCGGTCGCGTCGAGCGACGTGGCGCAGACCGTGGCGGCGCTGCGCAAGCTCGCGGAGCCGCGCGGGCTGAAGGTGCTGCCGGCGGGCGGGGCGGTGGATCAGAACGCCTTCGCGGTGAGCCGGGAATTCGCGGCGCAGAACAAGCTGAAGACCCTTTCGGACCTGGGCCGTTCCAAGCTGGCGGTGAAGATCGCGGCGGGTGACGAATGCGCGGTGCGGCCGTTCTGCGCGGTGGGCCTCAAGGGAACATACGGAATCAACGTTTCCGGTATTGACCCCAAGGGAGTCGGCACCCCGCAGGCGAAGCAGGCGGTGAAGGACGGAGTCGATCAACTCGTCCTGACCACCACCACGGACGCCACCCTCGACGCATTCGACCTCGTACTCCTCGAAGACGACAAGAAGCTGCAGAATGCGGACAACGTCCTTCCTGTCGTGAATGCGAAGGACGCCGGGGCCCCGGAGATCGCGGCCGCACTCGACAAGCTCACCAAGGTGCTCACCACCGCCGATCTCGTCGAACTCAACCGCAAGGTGGACGCGGAGCGGGCCAAGGCGGCCGATGTCGCGAAGGCTTATCTCGTGGAGAAGGGGCTGCTCACGAAGTAGCGGCACCGGCCGTAACGGAGTTCGTGACGAAATCGTGGGGCAACCGCCGGAAAGGATTGCCGGGCGGTTGCCCCACGGCACGCCCACTCCCTGTAAATTTCAGGCCATGCCCCGTGGACGCCACCGCCAATCGCCCCCTCTGCACAGGCTGCTGACCCCCTCGGTGATCGCCGGTGTGTCTCTCACCAGCGCCGCCGTCGCCTGGCTGCTCGCGGAACCCCTGGCCCTGCGCCTCCTGGTGGCGCTCACCGCGGCCGCCGGGCTCGCGGGCGCCGTGGTCATGCGCGGCTGGGACCGCGCGGCGGGTCGGCGGGTCGCCGAACTGGCCCGCGAGCGGGTCCGCGACGAGTGGCGCACCGAGGACCGCATAGCCGAGCTCGAAACCCACTTGGAGGAGTCCCGGGCCCTGCGGAACAAGCTCGACCGCAAGCTGCGGGCCAAGCGGGTCGAGCTGGCCAAGCTGCGCAACGAGCACGCGGAGCTGCTGCGCCGGTACGCCACCGCCGAGACCGAGCGGGCCGGCGCGCTCGAAGGCCGCAGGCTGCTGGCCATGGAGGCCGCGGCGGCCGGCCCCGCGAGGGAGCTGCCGCCGGTCTCCGAGGAGCGCACGGCGAGCGGCGCCCCCACCCCGGTCGGGTACGCGCGGGCGAAGGCCGCCCTCACGGCCCTGGTGCGCAAGGCGGAGGCCGCCGAGGAGGCCCGGGCTCAGGCCGCCGGGGCCGCGGAGCAGGTCCAGGGCCAGGTGCAGGCGCAGGCCCGGGCGGAGCACGTGCGGCCCGCGGCCCTTCCCGCCGCGCCCGCCCCCGCGGCCATCGCCACCGCCCCCGCCCCCGCGACCGCCCTCCCGGCGCGCCGGCCCGCTCCCGCCGCCACGGCGGTCGAGCCCTCGGCCGCGGCCCGCGGGGCCTCCCGGGCGGTCGGCGGCTTCGACTTCTTCGGCACGAAGACGGCCGACCAGGCCAAGGCCATCGAGGCCGTGCAGAACGAGGACCTCGCGGACGTGGTCGGCGCCGAGGTGCTGGCGGCCCACAAGGCCGAGACTCCGGACCCGGAGTTCAAGCCGCGCGAGCCCGGTCACGCGGCGGCCGGCCAGGTCATCGACCTGACCGAGCACGACGAGACCGAGGCCATCGACGTGGCCTCCCTGCGCACCGCCATCTCCTAGGCCGCCCCGAAGGCCTGTGCGGGCGCTCCCGGCACCGGTGTGTCGTCCGGTGCCGGTGAGACCCCCGGCTGTCTCCTATGCTCGGGTACGACCATTCGAATCAGAGGAGCACATCCATGGGCCAGAACGTCTTCTTCGAGGTGTCCGCCGACGGCGAGAAGCTCGGCCGCATCGAGTTCAAGCTGTACGACGACGTCGTGCCGAAGACGGCTCAGAACTTCCGCGAGCTGGCCACCGGTCAGCACGGCTACGGCTACAAGGGCTCGCCGTTCCACCGCGTCATCCCGGAGTTCATGCTGCAGGGCGGTGACTTCACCAACCAGAACGGCACCGGCGGCAAGAGCATCTACGGCGAGAAGTTCCCGGACGAGAACTTCCAGCTGAAGCACACCAAGCCGGGCCTGCTGTCGATGGCCAACGCGGGCCCGAACACCAACGGCTCGCAGTTCTTCATCACCACCATCGTCACTGGCTGGCTGGACGGCAAGCACGTCGTCTTCGGCGAGGTCGTCTCCGGCATGGACGTCGTCACCGCCGTCGAGGCGCTGGGCAGCGGCTCCGGCCGCACCACCAAGAAGATCATCATCGAGGACTGCGGCACCGTCTGAGCCGCAGCCCCGCCCGCCCTCAGGGCAGGTAGCCGGCCACCAGCCGGGAGAGGTGGCGGCCCGCGTTGCGCAGCGGCGTCTCGCTCTGCGTGACCTGGGCCGTCATCTCGGCGCCCTCCAGGGTGTTGAGCACCGTGCAGGCCAGGTCGCGGGCCTCGGCCTCCTCAATGCCCGCGGCGAGCAGCCGCTCCGCGATCAGTCCGCGCCAGTGGGCGAAGGCCTCCGCGCAGGCGTTCTGGATCTCGGGCAGCCGCCCCAGGGTCTCCAGCGCCGTGGCCGTGACGGGGCAGCCGTCCGCCCACCGGGAGCTCTTCAGGGCCTCCGCGAGGTGCAGGGCCACCGCCTCCACGGCCTCCGCCGCGTCCTCCCGCGAGTCGAGCCCCTCCTTGAGCAGGAGGGCGAACTCCTCGTCCCCGAAGCGGATCGCCGCGACCGCCAGCTCCTGCTTCCCGCCCGGGAAGAAGTGGTAGAGCGAACCGAGGGTCGCTTCCGCCTCGCGCACGATCTGCTTGATCGGCGCGTTCTCGTACCCCTGGTGCTGCATCAGCCGCGATGCGGTCCTGACCAGGCGTTCCCGGGTGCCCACGGCGTCCTTCGGGTCTTTCGCTGCTGTCTTCGGCATACGGGAGATCGTACCCCGAGATCTAAATAGAGCGTTCGCTCTACTGCTGTGCTACTGTCGTGCCGAGCGCTGGATAGAGCGTTCGTTCTAGTCCGGTTGCGAGAGTTCACGCAGGCGAGTCAGGCGAGTCAGGGGAGACGGCAAGATGAGCGAGACCAGCAGGAACAAGACCGTGACCGTCATCGGCCTCGGCCCGATGGGGCAGGCCATGGCGGCGGCGTACCTGGCCGCGGGGTACGCGGTGACGGTCTGGAACCGCACCGCGAGCCGGGCCGACGCCCTCGTCGCGCAGGGCGCCGTACGGGCCGGGAGCGTGGACCGGGCGCTGGCGGCCGGGGGGCCGGTGCTGCTGAGCCTGATCGACACGGACGCGATGTACACGACCTTCGCCTCGCCCGAGGCCCAGGCGGCCCTGAGCGGCCGGGTCCTGGTCAACCTGTCGGCCGATACCCCGGCCAAGGCGGGCGCGGCCGCCCGCTGGGCGCAGGAGCGCGGGGCCCGGGTCCTGGTCGGCGCGATGAACGTACCGCCGTCCGGGATCGGCAAGGCCGAGTCCTCGGGCTTCTACAGCGGCTCCGAGGAGCTCTTCGAGGAGCAGCGGGAGCTGCTGTCGGTGCTGACCACCCCCGACTTCCGGGGCGAGGACCCCAGCCTGGCGGCGCTGTTCTACCAGCTCAACATGGTGGTGTTCTGGAGCTCGATGACCGGCTACTGGCAGGCGGCCGCCCTGGCGGAGGCCAACGGCATCTCGGCGGCCGAGTTCCTGCCGTACGCGAACTACACCGCCGACAGCATGCGCGGTTTCCAGCAGTTCTACGCCCCGCGGATCGACGCCGGGAACCACGCCGGAGACGTGGACCGGCTGACGATGTGCCTGGAGGGCATCGAGCACATCCGGCACACCCTCGCCGGCTCCGGGGTGGACACCGGGGTGTTCGCGGCGCACGCGGAGCTGTTCCGCGCGGCCGTGGACGGCGGCCGGGGCGGCGACAGCTCCTCCAGCCTGGTGGAACTGCTGCGCGCGGGCGCACCGGCCGGGTACCGCGCGTAGGCCGTCTCTTTCGGATCGTCGCGGACCCGTCAAGATCCGGAGGAGACGGCCTACCGGGCCCGCCGGAGCCGCGGGGCGGCCGCCGCGTCAGAACAGCGGCAGCTGCCCCGGCATCTCCGGCAGCACGAACCCGTCCAGCACCGGCGCCGAGGCCCCCAGCACCACCCGCGCCCGCGACCCCGGGCAGGACACCATCTCCCCCCGGCTGCCGGGCGGATCGTGGCGGGCGATGCGCCCGCCGGTGACGGCGCAGTCCCGCCCGCAGTTCGGGCAGGAGCGGCGGGGGGAGGAGGACGAAGACGGCATGGGCCCAGTCTCCCAGGGGCCCGGCGGCCGGCCCTACTTGTCGATATCGCCCACGACGAAGAACAGCGAGCCCAGGATCGCCACCATGTCGGCCACCAGCGTGCCCGGCAGGAGCACCTCCAGCGCCTGGATGTTGTTGTACGAGGCCGAGCGGAGCTTGAGGCGGTACGGGGTCTTCTCGCCCTTGGAGACCAGGTAGTAGCCGTTGA
Source organism: Streptomyces sp. NPDC038213 (assembly GCF_055600495.1). Lineage (NCBI taxonomy): Bacteria > Bacillati > Actinomycetota > Actinomycetes > Kitasatosporales > Streptomycetaceae > Streptomyces > Streptomyces sp. NPDC038213. Next base: position 57,410 of record NZ_JBVJYM010000011.1, on the reverse strand, counting down.
TGCCGAGGGGGTTCTCGGTCCAGGCGTACGTGTGGCCCTCCGGGGCCTTCAGGACCTTCGGCAGCCGCTGGTTGACCGGGCCCGCGGGCAGGTCCGCCAGCCGGTCCAGGCAGGCCGCGGCCAGGTCGAGGGAGTTGTGGGTCTGCTCCAGCAGGCACTCGAAGCGGGCCAGGCAGTCCCCGTCCTGCCGGGTCACCACCTTCAGGGTGTCCTGGAGCTGCCCGTACGCGAGGTACGGCTCGTCGCGGCGCAGGTCGAAGTCCACGCCCGAGGCGCGGGCGATCGGCCCGCTGACCCCGTACGCGTGGGCCGCCTCCGCCGACAGGACGCCGACCCCGCGGGTGCGGCCGCGGAAGATCTCGTTGCCGAGGACCAGGTCGTCGTACACGTGCATCCGGCTGCGGACGTCCGCGATCGCGGCCCGCGCCCGGCCCGCCCAGCCCAGCGGCAGGTCCTCCTTGAGGCCGCCGACCCGGTTGAACATGTAGTGCATCCGGCCGCCGGAGACCTCCTCCATCACGGCCTGCAGCTCCTCGCGCTCGCGGAACGCGTGGAAGATCGCGGTGATCCCGCCGAGCTCCAGCGGGTACGAGCCGAGGAACATCAGGTGGTTCAGCACCCGGTTCAGCTCCGCCAGCAGCGTGCGCAGCCACACCGCCCGCTCCGGGACCTCCATGCCGAGCATCCGCTCGACGGCCATGACCACGCCGAGCTCGTTGGAGAACGCGGACAGCCAGTCGTGGCGGTTCGCGAGCATGACGATCTGCCGGTAGTCGCGGGCCTCGAAGAGCTTCTCCGCACCCCGGTGCATGTAGCCGACGACCGGCTCCGCGCTCACGATGCGCTCGCCGTCCAGGACCAGCCGCAGCCGCAGCACGCCGTGGGTGGAAGGGTGCTGGGGCCCGATGTTGAGCACCATGTCCGTGCTCTCCGCCGCACCGCCGATGCCGACCGTCGTCTCCGTCATGCGCACAGTGTCGCAGCCTAGGGTTGGAGCATGGATACGGGGACGCAAGAGGAACGGGCCGAGCCGGGCTGGACCGCACTGCCCGGCGGGCTGCTGAGCCTGCGCCGGCTGCTGCTCGTCCTGTGGCTGGGGGCGGCGGCACTGGCCGCCGGGATCCTGCTCGGGGTGCTGGCCGGACCGGCCTGGGCGGCCTTCGCGGCGCTGCCGCTGGCCCTGCTCGGCTGGGGCTGGGTGCTGCTGGGCCGCAACTGGCGGTCCTGGCGCTACGCCGAGCGCGCCGACGACCTCCTGATCAGCCGGGGGGTGCTGTGGCGGGAGGAGACGGTGGTGCCGTACGGGCGGATGCAGCTGGTCGAGGTCACCTCGGGACCGCTGGAACGCCGCTTCGGCCTGGCCTCCGTTCAGCTGCACACCGCGGCGGCGGCCACCGACGCGAAGATCCCCGGGCTGCTGCCCGGGGAGGCCGAGCGGCTGCGGGACCGGCTGACGGAGCTCGGCGAGGCGAGGTCGGCGGGGCTGTGACGGGGGACGGACGACACGAAGCGGCCCCCGGGCCCGCAGCCCCCGTGCCCGAGCGGCGGCTCCACCCGGTCACCCCGCTGCGCCGGGCCTGGGCGCCGATAGCCGTACTCGCGGGCCTGGTCCTCAACCAGCCGGACCGGGCCCGGGAGTGGTCCGGGCACCTGTCCACGCTCATCGGGGTGCTGGCCTTCGCGGGCCTGCTCGTTCTGGCCGGCCTCTACGGATTCTTGAGCTGGTGGTTCACCCACTACAGCATCACGGCCACCGAACTGCGCATCCGCACCGGCCTGGTCTTCCGCCGCACCGCCCACATCCGCCTCGACCGCCTCCAGGCCGTGGACGTCACCCGCCCCCTGCTGGCCCGCCTGGCCGGGGTGGCCAAGCTCAAACTCGACGTGATCGGCACCGACGACAAGGACGAGCTGGCCTACCTGGGCGAGGGGGAGGCCCGCGCGCTGCGCGCCGAACTGCTCGCCCGCGCCGCCGGCTTCGCCCCCGAGACGGCCGCGGAGGTCGGCGAGGCCCCGGTCAGCGAGCTGCTGAGGGTCGCGCCGGGCCGGCTCGCGGCGGCCCTGCTGCTGAGCCTGGGCGTCTGGGCGGCCCTGCTCGGCGGGATCACCGCCCCCTTCGTGGTCTGGCGCCTCAGCGACAGTCTGACGGCTGCCGCGGTGACCCTGCTGCCGGTGCTCGGCGGGGTCTGGGCCGCCACCGCCGGCCGTTTCCTGACCGAGTACGACTGGACGGTCGCCGAATCCCCCGACGGGCTGCGGCTGGACCACGGGCTGCTGGACCGGGCGCACGAGACGGTCCCGCCGGGCCGGGTGCAGACCGTGCGGATCGTCGAACCGCTGCTGTGGCGGCTGCGCGGCTGGGTGCGGGTGGAGCTGGCCGTGGCGGGCTCCTCGAACGACGTACTGGTCCCGGTGGCCGAGCGGGAGGCGGCCGTCCGGCTGGTGGCCCGGGTGCTGCCCGGGATGGAGCTGGACGCCCTGGTCTTCGAGCCCGCGCCGGACCGCGGTGCGCGCTGGGTGGTCCCGGTCTGGTGGAAGGGGTACGGGCTGGCGCTCACCGACCGGGTCTTCGCCGCCACCCGCGGCCGGGTCTGCCGCCGTACGGAGCTCGTCCCGCACGCCAAGGTGCAGAGCGTACGGCTCACCCAGGGCCCCTGGGAGCGGGCCCGGGGCCTGGCCGACCTGCACGTGGACACCGGGGCCGACGGTACGGTCACCGCCCGGCTGCGGGCCGCAGACGAGGCCGCCCGGCTGCTGCGCGAGCAGGCCGACCGCTCCCGCACGGGCCGCGCGGACGCCCGCCCGGACCGCTGGATGACCGGACCCGGGCAGGACTGACGGCCCGTCGGGGACGGCGGCGGGGGAGGCGGCCGGGGGAGCCGAGCGGGCCGGGGACACGGCCGGGACGGGGCAGCGGCCCGGCGCGGCGGACATGGGCCGGACGGCGGTGCGGGGGTGGCCCGTACGGGGGGTGTGGCCGCCCGGTCGGCGCAACTCCGGGCCGATTATCGGCCCGCCCGGCCTGTCCCGGGTAGGGCAGGGACGGCGGACCGCCCTCCGGGCTGCCGCCCCGGGGTCCTCGCCGGCCCCCGCGCCGCCCACCATCCGAGGGACACGCCCATGAAGACCCCGCGCCCGCCCCGCCGCGTACGCACCACCGCCACCGCCCTGACCACCCTCCTGGTCGCCTTCGGCACCACGCTGGCCCTCGCGGCCCCCGCCTCCGCCGCGCCCTCGCTCGTGACCCGGCGCGGCGGCGAGACCCGCTTCGAGGCCCGGCCCGGGGACGTGAACAACGTCCGCTTCTACGCCTCCGGACCCCACCTCTACGTCACGGACAGCGCGAGCCCGCTGTCCGCCGGCCCCGGCTGCGTCCAGGTCAACCCGCACCTCGCCCGCTGCGGCACCGTCGCCGGCAGCTACCGGATCCTCGCCCTCCTCGGCGACCGCGACGACCGGGTGCAGAACGACACCGCGATCGTCTCCGACCTCCTCGGCGAGGACGGCGACGACGTGCTCATCGGCGGCGAGGGCAACGACCGCCTCATCGACAGCGACGGCTGGAGCACCGTCCCCGTCACCACCACCTTCAGCGGCCGCGGCGGCAACGACACCGTCTTCAGCCGCAACGGCGGCTTCGACCGCATCGAGTGCGGGATCAGCGCCGACCTGGTCAGCGCCGACGACGCCCGCCTCGACGTCCTCGCCGCGGGCTGCGAGATGGTCGAGCGCTAGACAGCGCTGTGCACCCGGACGAAGGGCGGCCGGCGCCGGAGTCTCCCCCGGCGCCGGCCGCCCTTTCCGTCCAGGGGCGCGGCGGACGCGCTCAGCCCTGCGGGCCCCCGCCCGCCCGGACCATCCCCGTCTCGTACGCGAGCACCACGACCTGCACCCGGTCGCGCAGGTTCAGCTTGGTCAGGATCCGGCCCACGTGCGTCTTGACCGTGGCCTCCGAGAGCACCAGCCGGGCTGCGATCTCGCCGTTCGACAGGCCCTGCGCCACCAGCATCATGACCTCGCGCTCCCGCTCGGTCAGCCGCTCCAGCTCCTTGTGCTGCGGCTCCGCCGTCGTGGTCGGCAGCATCGGCGCGAACCGGTCCAGCAGCCGCCGCGTCGTCGACGGCGCCACCACCGCGTCCCCGCTGTGCACCGAGCGGATCGCCGCCAGCAGCTCCGAGGGCGGCACGTCCTTCAGCATGAACCCGCTCGCCCCCGCCTTCAGCCCGGAGAAGGCGTACTCGTCCAGGTCGAAGGTGGTCAGGATGATCACCTTGGGGTGGTTCTCCGGCTCGCAGATCCGGCGCGTGGCCTCCACCCCGTCGAGCCGGGGCATGCGCACGTCCATCAGCACCACGTCCACCGTGGTGGCCCGCAGCACCTCCAGCGCCTCCAGCCCGTCACCCGCCTCGGCGACGACCTCCATGTCCGGCTGGGCCGCCAGCACCATGCGGAAGCCGGTACGCAGGAGCATCTGGTCGTCGACCAGCATCACGCGGATGGACATCTCTCAAGATCCCTTTCCTTTGAGGGGCAGAAGCGCGCTGATCCGGAAGCCGCCGCCCGGCCGCGGGCCCGCGTCCAGGGTGCCGCCGACCATGCCGACCCGCTCCCTCATGCCGATCAGTCCGTGCCCGGCGCCGTCGGCGCCGCCGTCCCGGTACATCTCCTCGGCCGCGCCCCGCCCGTCGTCCTCCACGAGCAGGCCGAGCCCGTCGTCGAAGTAGACCAGCCGCACGCTCGCCTTCGCCTGCGGACCCCCGTGCTTGCGCGTGTTCGTCAGCGCCTCCTGCACGATCCGGTACGCCGTGAGCTCCACCCCGCTGGGCAGCTGCCGCGGGGCGCCCTCGACCTGGAAGTCCACGTCGAGCCCGGCCGTGCGGACCTGCTCGACCAGTACCTCGATCTGCTCCACGTCCGGCTGCGGCACGTAGTCCTCGGACTCCTGCGGCTCGCCGGTGCGCAGGATCCCGAGCAGCCGCCGCATCTCCGCGAGCGCCTGCCGGCCCGTCCCGGAGATCGTCTTGAGGGCCTCCTTGGCCTGGTCGGGCGCCACGTCCATGACGTACGCGGCCCCGTCGGCCTGCACCACCATCACGGACACGTTGTGCGCGACCACGTCGTGCAGCTCGCGGGCGATCCGGGCCCGCTCGGCGGCCACCGCCGCCTTCCCCTGGGCCTCCCGCTCCCGCTCCAGCCGCTCGTTGCGCTCGACCAGCTGGGCGTAGTACGCCCGCCGGGTGCGCACCGAGTCGCCGAGCACCCACGCCAGGGCGAAGGGCACCGTGAGGAACACCGCGAACATCAGGCTGTCCTGCGTGCTGCCCTTGTCGAACTGCCAGCGGACCGCCGCCAGCGGGGCGGCGAGCAGTCCCCAGCCGAGCGCGGTGCGCGAGACCCAGCGGGGCACGTCCGCGCCCGCGATGGTGTAGAGGATCGCCAGCATGGCGAGGTTGGCGAGGCTGGGCTGGCTGTTCGCGGCCAGCTGGTAGACCCCGGTGCCGATGGTGAGCCACAGCATCTTCCGCGGCTGCCGGCGTCGCAGGGCGGCCACCGTGCAGAGGGCCAGGATCGCGGGGAGCGCCTTCAGCCGGTCCGCGGGGGAGTGGTACGGCTCGACGAGCTCCAGCATCGTGAGCCCGAGGAGCGCGACAGCCCAGAAGGTGTCGACGCCCGTCGGGTGTCTGCGGAGGAAGTCGTAGAACCGTTGCACGCCACCCAGCGTAGGGAAGGCAGACAGGTGCCCGAGTCAACCGGAGGGGCGATCCATCCCGCAGGCGCGTACTCCCCAAGGTGGACAGGCAGCCTAGCCTTTGTGCGATGAGCACTCAGCACGCGGCCGGAGCGCCGTCCGCCGTATGGCCCCTGACCTGGCACGACGCCATGGAACAGGCCCTGTACGGCCCCGGGGGCTTCTACGTGCGCCCCGGCGGACGCGGCCCCTCCGGCCACTTCCGGACCTCCGTACACGCCTCTGGGCTGTTCGCGTCGGCGGTGGCCCGACTGCTCGAAAGGGTCGACGGGGCCCTCGGCGGGCCGCCCGTCCTCGACCTCGTGGACATGGCGGCGGGCGGCGGGGAGCTGGTGTCCGGGGTGCTCGCCGCGCTGCCCGGCCCGGTGGCCGCCCGGGTCCGCCCGTACGCCGTCGAGCGCGCCCCCCGCCCCGCGGGCCTCGACCCGCGGATCACCTGGACCGCCGAGCCGCCCGCCGGGATCACCGGCCTGCTCTTCGCGAACGAGTGGCTGGACAACGTCCCCCTCGACATCGCCGAGGACGGCCGGTACGTCCTCGTGGACGCCGGGGGCGAGGAGAGCCCCGGCGGGCCCCTGTCCCCGGCCGACCGCGACTGGGCGCAGCGCTGGTGGCCGCAGCCGGACGGGGCGGGCGGCGGCCGGGTGGAGATCGGCCGGACCCGCGACGAGGCCTGGGCGGCCGCCGCCGCGTGCGTGGAGCGCGGGCTCGCGGTGGCCGTGGACTACGCGCACACCCGGGAGGCCCGGCCCCCGTACGGCACCCTGGCCGGGTTCCGGGAGGGCCGCGAGGTGCGCCCGGTCCCGGACGGCGGCTGCGACGTGACGGCGCACGTGGCCCTGGACTCCTGCGCCGCCCCCGGCGACCGCCTCCTCACCCAGCGCGAGGCCCTGTCCGCCCTCGGCGTCCACGGCACCCGCCCGCCGCTGGCCCTCGCCTCCACCGATCCGGCGGGCTACGTACGGGCCCTTGCGGCGGCCGGCGAGGCGGCGGAGCTGACGGCCCGCGGCGGCCTGGGCGACTTCGGCTGGCTGGTCCGGGCACAGGGCGTCCCGCACCCGCTGTAGCCCGCAGACGACACAGCGGGGGCCGGACGAAACCGCCCGGCCCCCGCCCCTACTGCCTAGCACTGCCTACTGCTGCTCCTGCTGCCTACTCGGCGGCCGGGTCGTGGTCGTCGTGCAGACCGCCGCCGCTGCCCTCGCCGTTGGTCGGCTGGGAGACGACCGGCTTGGTGAGGGGGGCCAGGTCGAAGGCGTAGTGACCCACCGCGTCGGCGATGATGTCGATGTTGATGTCGAACGCCTTCTTGTCGATGTTCGTGATGTCGTCGCCGGCCGCGTGGTAGTTCACGTCGTACGCGACACCCGCCTGGCCGCCGAACTTCGCGGCCTGGGCCTCGGTCTTGATGCCCTCGGCGCCGGTGAAGGTACCGCCGGACGGGATGCCGACCGCGATGAACGGCCCGTAGTCGGAGCGGCCGCTGAAGTCGGTGCCCTCGTGCGGAATGCTCTTCGAGTCGAGGAAGTCCGTGATGCCCTTCTCGATCTGGGCCGAGCCCTCGGGGCCGGGGCCCGCGCCGACGCCGTCCGAGTCGTCGCCGTCGTAGACGAAGTAGGCGGCGTTCGGGGAGCCGATCATGTCGAAGTTCAGGTAGAGCTTGATCTGCTTCTTCTGGTCTTCCGTCAGCTTGGCGACGTAGGCCTCGGAGCCGAGCAGGCCGAACTCCTCCGCGGACCACCAGGCGAACTTGACCTTGTTCTTGACCTTGGCCTTCGACTTGCCGAGCTGGATGGCGGTCTGGAGCAGACCGGCCGAGCCCGAGCCGTTGTCGTTGATGCCGGGGCCGGCCGCGACGGAGTCGAGGTGCGAGCCGAGGAAGACGGTGTTGTTCGCGTCGCCGCCCTTGGTCTCGGCGATGACGTTCCAGGTCTTGCGGGTCTCGCGCAGCTCGCGGGTGTCGAGGGTGACCTCGACCGGGCCCGCGGCGAGCTCGGCGGCGAGCGCCTCGCCGTCGGCCTGGGTGATGCCGCCCGTGGGGATCTTGCCCTGGGTCGGGTCGCCGATGGTGCCGTTGAGGGTGCCCGCGGTGTTGTTGTAGATGACCGTGCCGACCGCGCCGGCCGCGAAGGCGTTGAGCTGCTTGGTCGCGAAGGTGCAGCCGCCGCGCTTGACCAGGGCTATCTTGCCGGTGAAGGCACCCGCGGCGAAGTCGCCGGGCTCGCAGCCGTTGGTGCCGTCGGCGTCCACGGGGGCCGCGGCGAGGTTCGCCGTCACGCCGCCCTCGGGGCTGCTCGCCGTGTAGGTCATGAGCTTGACCGGTACGTCGCGCTCGGCGGGGGAGTTCACGCGCAGGGTCTCGGCGAGGGTCTCGACGTACACGAAGTCGAACTCGTCGCGGGAGACGGTGTACCCGGCGTTCCTCAGCACGCCCTCGATGTACTTGGCGGACTGCTCGTGGCCCTTGGAGCCGGCGGCGCGGTGGCCGTTGTTGTAGTCGGCGATCGACTGGAAGACGTTGAGGTGCTTGAAGGCGTCCTTGCCGGTGGTCTCCTTGACCAGCTTCCGGGCCAGGGCGTCCGCGCGGGCGGCGTCGCTCGCGGGACTGGTGGCTCCGGCGGGTCCCGCCAGGACGAGCGGCGAGACGAGAGCCGCAGCGGCCAGGGCGGCGGTGGCTGCGGCTATACGGCGTGAGGGCATGGAGGTCCTTTCACGGCAGGCTGAAGCGCGCGAACTGTGGGGGAAAGGTGGAGCGGTGCACGCACGTTAGACACCGGGGGGCCGATCTGGCCAGAGTTTTCGCTGATTCCGGTTTATGAATTCCATATATCGGTACGTCGACACGGCGCCGCATCCCGTACGTACTCCAACCGGCCCCGGACATAACCCCCTTATCCCCACCCGCACCCGACCCACCCACCCCGGCCGAATCCAGCCCCGCCGGCGCTTGCGGCGCGGGGCCCGGGGCGGAGCCCCGAAACCCACCCACCCGCCCCCGCCCCACCCACCCCCGGCAACATCCAGCCCCGCCGGCGTTTGAGGCGCGGGGGTGTGGGGGCGGAGCCCCTGCTTTCGGGAGGGGGCGGGGTGGGGAACAGGCCCCGCGCAGCGGCCCACCGCCCGCACCCCGTCCCGGCACAGCGGGCACCCACCCGCCCCACGACCCCGGCTCGCAGCCGGCCCCGCCCACCCGCAGCCGCCCTACCCCGCCCCCCGCACCCGCGCGACCAGCCCGCCCACCGCCTCGCGGATCTCCGTCGCCGTCCACGCCAGCGCCTCCGCGCCCACCGTCACCTCCGTGACCGCGACCCCCGGCGGCCCGTCCGCGAACCACCGGCGGAACAGCGCGACCCCGTCCTCCTCGGCCTGCCGCACCCCCGCCTCCGTCAGCGCGTCAGCCCCGTACGGCAGCCACACCTGGAACTGGTGCGTATGCGGAACCTCCGGATGCACCCGGAACCACGGCACCCCCGCCCCCTCGAACCCCTCCCGCAGCGCCGCCGCGACGACCCCCGCCTGCGCCACGTACGACGGCAGCAGCGGAAGCTCCCGCTCCAGCCCGATCAGCGCCGCCAGTGCCGCCGGGAACTGCCGGAACACCTCGCCCCCGTACCGGTGCCGCCACACCCGCGCCTCCGCGACCAGCTCCGCCGGCCCGGCCAGCGCCGCCCCCGAGTGGCCGCCCAGCGACTTGTAGAAGGACACGTACACGCTGTCCGCCAGCCCGGCGATCTCCGCCAGCGGCCGCCCGAAGTGCTCCGTGGCCTCCCACAGCCGCGCCCCGTCGAAGTGGACGACCGCGTCCCGCTCCCGGGCCGCCGCGACCAGCTCCTCCAGCTCCTCCCACGTCGGCAGGACGAACCCCGCGTCGCGCAGCGGCAGCTCCAGCATCAGCGTGCCGAAGGGCTCCGGCAGCGCGCGGACCTCTTCGGCCGTGGGCTGGCGGGACTCCGTGGTCGGGTGGACGGTCCGCAGCCCCGTCAGCACCGACAGCGCCCCGTCCTCGTGCACCTCCGGATGGCCCAGCGGGTGCATCGCCACCACCGGGTTGCCGGTCCGCCCGGCCCAGCACCGCAGGGCGACCTGCTGGGCCATCGTCCCGGAGGGGAAGAAGGCCGCCGCCTCGGTCCCCAGGACCGCGGCCACCCGCCGCTCCAGCTCGGCCACGACCCGGTTCCCGTAGATGTCCGCGGGCTCGTCCAGGTCGTACACCCCGCCCGCGTGCTCGGACAGCCAGTCGAGGTGCTCGCGCAGCGTGGGCTCCAGGGTGCCGAAGGTCAACCGCCGCGCGGCCCCGCGCCAGGCCGCCAGCCGCCGCCGCTCGGCCTCCGGGGCCGCATCCGCCCCCACCTCCGTACCCGGGTCCCGGTCCGGGTCCGCTTTCGGGTCCGAGTCCGCACCCACGTCCGCGCCCATGCGCCTGCTCCCATCCGTCCTGTCCGTCATACGGACGATCATCACCCCCGGTCCGCGGCCCGGCCACGGAATTCCCCCGCCCCTACCCCCGCCCCTACCCCGGCTCCTCCCCCCGTCCCGCCTCCCCGCCCCCCCCCGGATCCGGTACGCCTGGCCGCCCCAAAGCCAGCGGATAGCATGGCGACGTAACGTCCGGTACCCCTCGCGGACTGGAACGGAAGGCCCTCCCGCGTGAACGCATCACCGCCCCCGGCAGCGCACCCCGCACCGCAGCCCGCCCCGCAGGACCGCCCCGCCCGGCTCACCGTCGGAGTCGTCGGAGCCGGCCGCGTGGGCCCCGCGCTCGCCGCCTCGCTCCAGCTCGCCGGCCACCGGCCCGTCGCCGTCTCAGGCGTCTCCGACGCCTCCCGGCGGCGCGCCGCCGACCTGCTGCCCGGCGTACCGCTCGTACCGCCCGCGCAGGTGCTCGCGAGGGCCGACCTGGTGCTGCTGACCGTCCCCGACGACACCCTCCCGGGACTGGTCTCCGGCCTCGCCGAGACCGGGGCCGTACGGCCGGGCCAGCTGCTCGTGCACACCTCGGGCCGGTACGGGACCGCCGTACTCGACCCCGCCCGCCGGGCCGGGGCCCTGCCGCTCGCCCTGCACCCCGCCATGACCTTCACCGGCACGGCCGTGGACGTCCAGCGGCTCGCGGGCTGCTCGTTCGGGGTAACCGCCCCCGAGGAGCTGCGGCTGGCCGCCGAGGCCCTCGTCATCGAGATGGGCGGCGAACCGGAATGGATCGCGGAGGGGGCCCGCCCGCTCTACCACGCGGCCCTCGCCCTCGGGGCGAACCACCTCGTCACCCTCGTGGCCCAGTCCATGGAGCTCCTGCGCACCGCCGGGGTCTCCCACCCCGACCGGATGCTCGGCCCCCTCCTCGGCGCCGCCCTCGACAACGCCCTGCGCTCCGGCGACGCGGCCCTGACCGGCCCGGTCGCCCGCGGAGACGCCGGTACGGTAGCCGCGCACGTGGCCGAACTGCGCAAGCACGCCCCGCAGACCGTCGACGGCTACCTCGCGATGGCCCGCACCACCGCCGACCGGGCCCTGGCCCACGGCCTCCTCAAGCCCGAACTCGCAGAGGACCTCCTCGGCGTCCTCAACAGCGGCCACCGCGAAGCCCCCGACGTACGCGAAGCAGGCGACAGCGGCGACGACCGGCCCGGCAGCGACGACGGCACGGCCGGCCCCGAAGGAGGCGCACGATGACCACCGCCCTGCTGCACACCGCCGCCGAACTCCGCGCCCTGCCCCGCACCCGCACGGGTACCGGATCCGGCACGGTCACCGGCGACGCCACCGGCCGCCGCGCCGTCGTCATGACCATGGGCGCCCTCCACGAGGGCCACGCCACCCTCGTCCGCACCGCCCGCGAACTCGCGGGCCCCGACGGCCAGGTCGTCGTCACCGTCTTCGTCAACCCCCTCCAGTTCGGCGCCGGCGAGGACCTCGACCGCTACCCGCGCACCCTGGACTCCGACCTGAAGATCGCCGAACAGGCCGGTGCCGACGCCGTGTTCGCCCCCGCCACTGAAGAGGTCTACCCGGGCGGCGAACCCCAGGTCCGCATCACCGCCGGCCCCATGGGCACCCGCCTCGAAGGCGCCACCCGCCCCGGCCACTTCGACGGGATGCTCACCGTCGTCGCCAAACTGCTCCACCTCACCGCGCCCGACCTCGCCCTCTTCGGCCAGAAGGACGCCCAGCAGCTCGCCCTCATCCGGCGCATGGTCCGCGACCTGAACTTCCCCGTCGAGGTCCACGGCGTCCCCACCGTCCGCGAGGCCGACGGCCTGGCCCTCTCCAGCCGCAACCGCTACCTGTCCGCACCCGAGCGCGGCACCGCCCTCGCCCTCTCCCGCGCGCTGTTCGCCGGGCGCGACCGCCTCGCCGCCCAGGTGGCCCTGCGGGCCCGCGCCGAGGCCGCCCCCGCCACCGACCAGCGCGCCGACGCCCTCGCCCGGCTCGGCGAGTCCCGCGCCTCCGCCGACGCGCACGCCGTCTCGGCCGCCGCCTCCGGCCTCCCGGAAGCCGTACGGGCCGCAGCCCGCGCCGTCCTGGACGAGGCCGCCCGCGCCGAACCGCCCCTGGCCCTCGACTACCTCGCCCTCGTCGACCCCGCCGACTTCACCGAGGTCCCCGAGGGGTTCACCGGCGAGGCCGTCCTCGCCGTCGCCGCCAAGGTCGGCACCACCCGCCTCATCGACAACATCCCCGTCGTATTCGGCCCCCCGGCCACCACCGCCGGGACCACCACCGGGACCACCTCCGGAAGCGGAACCGGAACCACAACCGGAACCACCCGCCACCCCGGCCCCGGACCAGACACCGACACGGCCCCCGAGCACGGAGCACACCAGTGAGCAGCACAGGCATACGACTGCACGCCCCGGCCCCCGGCTGGGCGATCGAGGCCGACGTCGTGGTCGTCGGCTCCGGGGTTGCGGGCCTCACCGCCGCCCTGCGCTGCGCCGCCGCGGGCCGCCGCACCGTGGTCGTCACCAAGGCCCGCCTCGACGACGGCTCCACCCGCTGGGCCCAGGGCGGCATCGCCGCCGCCCTCGGCGAGGGCGACACCCCCGGCCAGCACGAGGACGACACCCTGGTCGCCGGAGCCGGGCTCTGCGACGAGGAGGCCGTCCGCCTCCTGGTCACCGAGGGCCCCGACGCCGTACGCCGCCTCATCGGGGCCGGCGCCGTCTTCGACACCTCCGCCGAGACCGGCGAGATCGAGCTGACCCGCGAGGGCGGCCACCACCGCCGCCGGATCGCCCACGCCGGCGGCGACGCCACCGGCGCCGAGATCTCCCGGGCCCTGGTCGCCGCCGTGCAGCGGGCCGGCATCGAGACCGTGGAGAACGCCCTCGTCCTCGACCTCCTCCAGGACGCGCAGGGCCGCACCGCCGGTGTCACCCTCCACGTCATGGGCGAGGGCCAGCACGACGGGGTCGGCGCCGTCCACGCCCCCGCCGTCATCCTCGCCACCGGCGGCATGGGCCAGGTCTTCTCCGCGACCACCAACCCCGCCGTCTCCACCGGCGACGGGGTCGCCCTCGCGCTGCGCGCCGGGGCCGAGGTCTCCGACCTGGAGTTCGTACAGTTCCACCCCACCGTGCTCTTCCTCGGCACGGGCGCCGAGGGCCAGCAGCCCCTGGTCTCCGAGGCGGTGCGCGGCGAGGGCGCCCACCTGGTCGACGCCGACGGCGTCCGCTTCATGCTCGGACAGCACGAGCTCGCCGAGCTGGCCCCCCGCGACATCGTCGCCAAGGGCATCATGCGCCGCATGCAGGAACAGGGCGCCGCGCACATGTACCTGGACGCCCGGCACTTCGGCGCCGAGATGTGGGAGAACCGCTTCCCCACCATCCTCGCCGCCTGCCGCGCCCACGGCATCGACCCGGTCACCGAGCCGGTCCCCGTTGCCCCCGCCGCCCACTACGCCAGCGGCGGGGTCCGCACCGACCTGCGCGGGCGCACCACCGTCCCCGGCCTGTACGCCTGCGGGGAGGTCGCCTGTACGGGAGTCCACGGCGCCAACCGGCTCGCCTCCAACTCCCTCCTCGAAGGCCTCGTCTTCGCCGAGCGCATCGCGGCCGACATCACCGCGACCGCCGCCGCCGAACCCCCGGCCGGCCCCGTCGTCCACGTACCCGCCACCGGACCGCTCCTGTCCGGCGACACCCGCTTCGCCATCCAGCGGATCATGACCCAGGGCGCCGGGGTGCTGCGCTCCGCCGCTTCCCTGAAGACCGCCGCGGACTCCCTCGAAGCCCTCTACGGCGCCGCCCTCACGGACCTCGAAACGCACGGCAAGACCGCCGAACCGGGCACCGACAGCTGGGAGGCCACCAACCTCCTGTGCGTGGCCCGCGTCCTGGTCGCCGCCGCCGGCCGCCGCACCGAGACCCGCGGCTGCCACTGGCGCGAGGACCACCCCGACCGCGACGACGCCCACTGGCGGCGCCACCTCGTGGTCCGGATCTCCGCCACCGAGCGGCGCGCCCTGGTCGTCACCGCGACCGACACCCCCGCCTTCCCTCCCGTAGCCACCCCCTGAGCAGGAGCACCGACCGTGAGCACCTCCGAACTTCCCCTCGTCCCCGGCGACTCCGGCGAGCCCGGCGGCTGCGGCGACGACTGCGCCTGCGGCCCCGAGGAGTCGGGCCTCGACCCCGCCCTCGCCCAGCTGCTCGCCGACGCGGGCCTCGACCCCGTCGAGGTCGAGGACATCGCGCACATGGCCCTCTCCGAGGACCTCGACGGCGGGGTCGACGTCACCACCGTCGCCACCGTCCCCGAAGAGGCCGTCGCCACGGCCGACTTCACCGCCCGCGAGAACGGCACGGTCGCCGGCCTGCGCATCGCCGAGGCCGTCCTGTCCGTGGTCTGCGAGGACGCCTTCGAGGTGGAGCGGCACGCCGAGGACGGCGACCGCGTCGAGGCCGGCCAGGTCCTGCTGTCCGTCACGGCCCGCACCCGCGACCTGCTGACCGGCGAGCGCAGCGCCCTCAACATCCTGTGCCGCCTCTCCGGCATCGCCACCGCCACCCGCGCCTGGGCCGACGCCCTGGAGGGCACCGGCGCCCGGGTCCGCGACACCCGCAAGACCACCCCGGGCCTGCGCTCCCTGGAGAAGTACGCGGTCCGCTGCGGCGGCGGGGTCAACCACCGCATGTCCCTCTCCGACGCGGCCCTCGTCAAGGACAACCACGTGGTCGCCGCGGGCGGCGTGGCCCAGGCCTTTAAGGCCGTACGGGAGCTCTTCCCGGACGTCCCCGTGGAGGTCGAGGTCGACACCCTGCACCAGGCCCGCGAGGTCATGGACGCCGGCGCCGACCTGATCCTCCTCGACAACTTCACCCCGGCGGAGACCGAGGAGGCCGTGGCCCTCAACCGCGGGCACAACAAGGGCCGCGCGGTCCTGGAGTCCTCCGGCCGCCTCACCCTCGCCAACGCCCGCGCGTACGCCGAGACCGGCGTGGACTACCTCGCCGTCGGCGGGCTCACCCACTCCTCCCCGATCCTGGACATCGGCCTCGACCTGCGCGAGGCGGCACGCTGATGCTCCTGACCATCGACGTGGGCAACTCCCACACGGTGCTCGGCCTGTTCGACGGCGACGAGATCGTCGAGCACTGGCGCATCTCCACCGACCCGCGCCGCACCGCCGACGAACTGGCCGTGCTGATGCAGGGCCTGATGGGGATGCACCCGCTGCTCGGCGACGAACTCGGCGACGGCATCCACGGCATCGCGATCTGCTCGACGGTCCCGTCCGTCCTGCACGAGCTGCGCGAGGTCACCCGCCGCTACTACGGCGACGTCCCCGCCGTCCTCGTCGAACCGGGCATCAAGACCGGCGTCCCCATCCTCATGGACAACCCGAAGGAGGTCGGCGCCGACCGCATCATCAACGCGGTCGCCGCCGTCGAGCTGTACGGCGGCCCGGCGATCGTCGTGGACTTCGGTACGGCCACCACCTTCGACGCGGTCTCGGCCCGCGGGGAGTACACCGGCGGGGTGATCGCCCCCGGCATCGAGATCTCGATGGAGGCCCTCGGCGTCCGCGGCGCCCAGCTCCGCAAGATCGAACTGGCCCGCCCCCGCAACGTCATCGGCAAGAGCACCGTCGAGGCGATGCAGTCCGGCGTGGTCTACGGCTTCGCGGGCCAGGTGGACGGAGTGGTCACCCGGATGCGCCGCGAACTGGCCGGCCCGAAGGGCGACCCCTCGGACGTCCGCGTCATCGCCACCGGCGGCCTGGCCCCCGTGGTCCTCGGCGAAGCCGCCACCATCGACCAGCACGAACCCTGGCTCACCCTGATCGGCCTCCGCCTGGTCTACGAACGCAACGTCCCCACCTTCGGCTGACCGGCCCCCGGCAATCCCGGCGAATCCAGCCCCGCCGGCGTGTGAGGCGCGGGGGCCCGGGGGCGGAGCCCCCGAAGCGGTTCCGGGCGCAGCCCGGGAAACGGTGAAAGGGCGGGTAGGGGACCCGCCCCGCAGGGCCCCCGCCCGCCCCCCGCCACCCGCACCCGACGGACGGCCCTCCAACGGTCCCCCGAACCCCGCCCACCCGACGTAATCCGCCGCGCCGCAGCCCCCCGCTAAGGGAATTTTGTCCGATTAGCGCGTATCTTCTGGCCATGCCCACGCCCAACGGATCCCGCGGCGGCATGGCGTTCAGCGCTGCTGAGCTGCACGTGCTCCGGCGCTCCCTCGCCCACGCCCTCCACTCCGACACCGACCGTGCGGCCCTCACCGCCCGTGAGGTCCAGGACTGCCTGCACCTGGCCCGGTCCGTCGACGAGGCGGTCCGCGAGGCCGGGCGCCTCCGGGCCTTCCTCCTCGCCGACCTCGGGCGCTACCGCAGCGCCCTCCCCGGCTCCCTCGCGGGCTACCTGGAGCTCCTCCAGGACGCCCTCGCGACCGGCTACGAGCCCGTCCCCGACGACCTCGCCGCCCTCCGCGCCCTGCGCGGCAACCCGGCCGCGGCGGCCCTCCTGGCCCGCTGCCAGGACATCGCCGAACGCAGCGTCCGGGCCCGCCTGGCCCGCGCCGCCACCCCGGCCCCCCGTACGGAGGCCCCCGCGACCGGCACCCCCGCCCCCGCGGCCCCCGCCGCACCCCGCACCCGCCTCCTCGCCCTCCCCGGAGGCCGGAGCTCCGGCGCCCGCGCTACGGGCCCCTCCCGCCCCGCCCCCTCCCGGGACGCCGGCGAGACCCGCCCCGACCGCCCGGCCCCCGCCAGGCCCGCCCCGCAGCCGGCCGCCCCGAGGCCCCCGGCCAAGCCGGTCCCGACCCCGGGAGAGGTCTTCCCGCCGCGCCGCAAGCCGGTGCCCCCGGCGTCCGCGCGCGCCGCGGGGTAGCTACGCTGAGGCCATGGACTACGTTTCCGCGCTCGTGCCCCCCTTCGTGATGGCCGCGCTCTTCATCGCCCTCGTCGTGACGATCGTGAAGAGCCAGGGCGGCGCCAACAAGACCAAGGAGGACGCGGTGGTCGACGCAGCCGTCGCCCGCGCCGAGTCGACCCGCCAGGCCACCCGCGGCGCCGCGTCCTGACCCGACGCGCACGGCGCTCCGCGCCCCGGGCGTGCGGTCCCTCCGGGGCCCGCACGCCTTTTTTCGTTCCCGCGACGCGCGAATAGCGGGGATGGCCGGGATATTCAGGACATCTCACACTATTGTGCTGGTGTGCCTCGGCCCTTGGGAGAACTCGAAGACGCCGTGATGACCCGGGTGTGGCAGTGGAACCGCCCGGTGACCGTTCGGGAAGTCCTGGAAGACCTCCAGAAGGAGCGGTCCATCGCGTACACGACGGTCATGACCGTCATGGACAACCTTCACCAGAAGGGCTGGGTGCGCCGGGAAGCGGAAGGCCGCGCCTATAGATATACGGCGGTCTCCACGCGCGCGGCGTACTCGGCCGCGCTGATGAACGAGGCCTGGGCGACGAGCGACAACCCGGCCGCCGCCCTCGTCGCATTCTTCGGCATGATGTCGCCGGAACAGCGCGAGGCCCTCCGCGACGCCGTCCGGATCGTCCAGCCGCAGGAACCCCCGCCGAGCCCGGATCCGGCCCCTGACCAGCCCGCCCCCGCCGCCGCCCCCTCTTCCGTGCCCGCGGCGCCGGAACCGGCCCCCGAACCCCCCGGCGACGCCGATGAGGACCGGCGGGGGCAGGGGCGATAGCGTCCGCTCATGCCCGCACAGCTTCCGAACCCCGAAGACGATTCGCTTCCCGACCGGTTTCCCGGTGCAAATGCAAAAGGCGTGGCCATCCGCCGGGCGCGCACCCGTGATGTGGCCGCGGTGCGCCGGCTCCTCGACCAGTACGTTCACCAGCGGATCCTGCTCGACAAAGCGCCGGTGACGCTTTACGAGGACATCCAGGAGTTCTGGGTGGCGGAAGCAGCCGGGGACGCCGTCGAAGACGCAGAAGGCGCCCGCGTGGTCGGCTGCGGCGCTCTCCATGTGATGTGGGAAGACCTGGCCGAAGTGCGTACTCTCGCGGTCGACCGCGAGTTGAAGGGCAGTGGTGTGGGACACCGGCTGCTGGCCAAGTTGCTGGAGACCGCCCGCGAGCTCGGGGTGCGCCGGGTATTCTGCCTGACCTTCGAAGTCGACTTCTTCGCGAAGCACGGGTTCGTGGAGATCGGTGAGACACCGGTCGACCACGATGTGTACAGCGAGCTCCTGCGTTCCTATGACGAGGGCGTCGCGGAGTTCCTGGGTCTCGAACGAGTGAAGCCGAACACCTTGGGCAACAGCCGGATGCTTCTGCACCTCTGAAGGATTACCGGGCCCGGCGGCAGTGCCCTATGTCCGAATCGCGCATGTTTCCCGTCCCGCTGAGGTCCTGAACCTCTCAGGGGGGTTTGTGTTTTCCTGGCAAAAGCGGTTTCCTTTCCGCGTACTGCATTTTCGATGAAAGGAAATCCGGTGGCACAGAAGGTTCAGGTCCTTCTTGTCGACGACCTCGACGGCGGCGAGGCGGACGAGACCGTGACGTTCGCTCTGGACGGCAAGACCTACGAGATCGACCTCACCACCGCCAATGCCGACAAGCTCCGCGGTCTGCTGGAGCCCTACGCGAAGAGCGGGCGCCGCACCGGCGGCCGGGCCGCGACGGGCCGCGCCGCCAAGGGCCGGGTCGCCACCGGCGGGAGCTCGGACACCGCCGAGATCCGCGCCTGGGCGAAGGCCAACAACTACAACGTGAACGACCGCGGCCGGGTCCCCGCCGAGATCCGCGAGGCCTACGAGAACCGCACCAAGGGCTGACCGGCCCCCGTACGCCGCAGCCGGGCCCGGTGGCACTCCGTAGCCGCCGCGCCGACGAGCCGTACGAGATCGGGCGCTCCCCCGGGAGCCCCGGTGCCGGCGGGCCGCCCCAGGGCGGTCAGGGCCGGCAGCAGTGCCTCACACCCCGGCTCCGGGGGCCGCAGCCACACGGCGGCCCCCTGGCAGCCGTCCGCGGCACCCGGCTCCGCACCGGCCGCCCCCGGCGGCACCGGGGCGGTGATCCGCCCGCCCTCACCCAGGGCGGTCAGGTCCAGGGCGACCCCGCCCCATTCCAGCCAGTCGAGCAGCCCCGCCAGCTCCTCCGCGGCGCCCGCGGCCACCAGCATCCGCATCCGGCGCCCGAGCAGCGCCACCGGACCGGTGGCCACCCCCCGCCGCAGCACGGCCCGCCCCGCGGCCGCAGGCAGCTCCAGCACGTCGAACCGCACCCCCGTGAGCAGCTGCACCGGCCGCCCCGCCGTGACGGGCCAGCCCAGGTGGTGCGCGTACCAGCGCGCGACCGGGTCGGGCCCTGCGGACCCCCCGGCGGGCTGCCCGCCGGCCTCCTGCGGGTGCCTGGGGGACGGGACGGCAAAGGGGACGGTGAGTGCCATGAATGGAGCAACTCCCGAAACCCCGGCGGGTTACGCACCGTTCATGCGGCAATGCACAGCGTAAACACCGGTCAAGTGGAAGCAGGGATTCGATCCCCGGGCTTGTTCGCCCTTAGCGGAGGCACCCCGTGCGGACGGCATGGACTGTCGGTGCCTGCGGGTAAGACATGCCTAGTGGATCGGGGCGACACGCTGATGTGACCCGCTTCCGTTCGCCATCGGCGTAGTGATGCGACGGGTATCTGCCTGGCCTGCGGGAACATCGTCTCGCACCATCGGGTTGGAGCAGTTGTCGGCTGTGCAACGCGGATTTTCCCCACCGAGTGGGGTGAGCCGGGGACGGATGTCGGCAGTTGGAATGAGCTGTCCCGCCCCGCGGGACTAGCATGCGGAAGGACAGGGCGGGGACCGACCCCGAACTGCCCGACCGCTCTGAGGAGCGAATAACGATGTTCGAGAGGTTCACCGACCGCGCGCGGCGGGTTGTCGTCCTGGCTCAGGAAGAAGCCCGGATGCTCAACCACAACTACATCGGCACCGAGCACATCCTCCTGGGCTTGATCCACGAGGGTGAGGGTGTCGCCGCTAAGGCCCTGGAGAGCCTCGGGATTTCGCTCGAGGCCGTTCGCCAGCAGGTCGAGGAGATCATCGGCCAGGGCCAGCAGGCCCCGTCCGGCCACATCCCCTTCACCCCGCGGGCGAAGAAGGTCCTGGAGCTCTCGCTCCGCGAGGCTCTTCAGCTCGGCCACAACTACATCGGCACCGAGCACATCCTGCTCGGCCTGATCCGCGAGGGCGAGGGCGTCGCCGCCCAGGTCCTCGTGAAGCTGGGCGCCGATCTCAACCGGGTCCGGCAGCAGGTCATCCAGCTGCTCTCCGGCTACCAGGGCAAGGAGACCGCCACCGCCGGCGGCCCCGCCGAGGGCACCCCCTCGACCTCCCTCGTCCTGGACCAGTTCGGCCGCAACCTCACCCAGGCGGCCCGTGAATCCAAGCTCGACCCGGTCATCGGGCGCGAGAAGGAGATCGAGCGGGTCATGCAGGTGCTGTCCCGCCGGACCAAGAACAACCCGGTCCTCATCGGCGAGCCCGGCGTCGGCAAGACGGCCGTCGTCGAGGGCCTGGCCCAGGCCATCGTCAAGGGCGAGGTGCCCGAGACCCTCAAGGACAAGCACCTCTACACCCTCGACCTCGGCGCGCTCGTCGCCGGCTCCCGCTACCGCGGTGACTTCGAGGAGCGCCTGAAGAAGGTCCTGAAGGAGATCCGCACCCGCGGCGACATCATCCTGTTCATCGACGAGCTGCACACGCTCGTCGGCGCGGGTGCCGCCGAGGGCGCCATCGACGCGGCCTCCATCCTCAAGCCGATGCTGGCCCGCGGAGAGCTCCAGACCATCGGTGCCACCACGCTGGACGAGTACCGCAAGCACCTGGAGAAGGACGCCGCGCTGGAGCGCCGCTTCCAGCCCATCCAGGTCGCCGAGCCCTCGCTCCCGCACACCATCGAGATCCTCAAGGGTCTCCGGGACCGGTACGAGGCCCACCACCGCGTCTCCATCACGGACGAGGCCCTCGTCCAGGCGGCGACGCTCGCGGACCGCTACATCTCGGACCGCTTCCTGCCGGACAAGGCGATCGACCTGATCGACGAGGCCGGCTCCCGGATGCGCATCCGCCGGATGACCGCGCCGCCGGACCTCCGCGAGTTCGACGAGAAGATCGCCGGCGTCCGCCGCGACAAGGAGTCCGCGATCGACTCGCAGGACTTCGAGAAGGCCGCTTCCCTGCGCGACAAGGAGAAGCAGCTCCTCACCGCGAAGGCCAAGCGGGAGAAGGAGTGGAAGGCCGGCGACATGGACGTCGTCGCCGAGGTCGACGGCGACCTGATCGCCGAGGTCCTGGCCACCGCCACGGGCATCCCGGTCTTCAAGCTCACCGAGGAGGAGTCCTCCCGCCTGCTGCGCATGGAGGACGAGCTCCACAAGCGCGTCATCGGCCAGAAGGACGCCATCAAGGCGCTCTCCCAGGCGATCCGCCGTACCCGTGCGGGTCTGAAGGACCCGAAGCGCCCCGGTGGCTCGTTCATCTTCGCCGGCCCCTCGGGTGTCGGTAAGACCGAGCTCTCCAAGACGCTCGCCGAATTCCTCTTCGGTGACGAGGACGCGCTGATCTCCCTCGACATGTCGGAGTTCAGCGAGAAGCACACGGTTTCCCGCCTCTTCGGTTCGCCCCCCGGATACGTGGGCTACGAAGAGGGCGGCCAGCTGACCGAGAAG
Source organism: Streptomyces sp. NPDC038213 (assembly GCF_055600495.1). Classification (NCBI taxonomy): domain Bacteria; kingdom Bacillati; phylum Actinomycetota; class Actinomycetes; order Kitasatosporales; family Streptomycetaceae; genus Streptomyces; species Streptomyces sp. NPDC038213. Next base: position 35,526 of record NZ_JBVJYM010000011.1, on the reverse strand, counting down.
GTCCGCCGGAAGCCGTTCTCCGTCGTCCTCTTCGACGAGGTCGAGAAGGCGCACCCGGATATCTTCAATTCCCTGCTCCAGATCCTGGAAGACGGTCGCCTGACCGACTCCCAGGGCCGGGTCGTGGACTTCAAGAACACCGTCATCATCATGACGACGAACCTGGGTACGCGGGACATCTCGAAGGGCTTCAACCTGGGCTTCGCCGCCCAGGGCGACGTCAAGACGGGATACGACCGGATGAAGGCGAAGGTCAACGAGGAGCTGAAGCAGCACTTCCGCCCCGAGTTCCTGAACCGCGTCGACGACACGGTCGTCTTCCACCAGCTCTCGCAGGAAGACATCATCCAGATCGTCGACCTGATGATCGCCAAGGTGGACGAGCGCCTGAAGGACCGCGACATGGGCATCGAGCTCAGCGGTGAGGCGAAGCTGCTGCTCGCGAAGCGCGGCTACGACCCCATCCTGGGCGCCCGTCCGCTGCGCCGCACGATCCAGCGCGAGATCGAGGACATCCTCTCCGAGAAGATCCTCTTCGGTGAGCTGCGCCCCGGTCACATCGTGGTCGTCGGCACGGAGGGCGAGGGCGAGGAGGCCAAGTTCACCTTCCGCGGCGAGGAGAAGTCCGCCCTGCCGGACGTCCCGCCGATCGAGGCCACGGGCTCCGGCCCGGACCTGAGCAAGGGCGCGTAACCCTTCGGGGAGCATCGCGAAGGGGGCGGCCCCGGAACCGTACGGTTCCGGGGCCGCCCCCTTTCGCCTGCACGGGGCGTGCGGGTCAGCTGACCCACTCGGCGGCGGGGAACCGGCGCCGGAAGCGCTCGGCCAGCGCCCCCTGCTCCGCGCCCGCGTCGACCACCTTCAGGTCCTGGACGCTCGGGAGGACGACGGACTGCGGCAGGCGCTCCAGGGCGGCCGTGCACACACTGAGGCGGTCGAGCCCCTCCAGCGAGGCCACCACCTCCCATTCGGCGGGATCCTCGGGCACCCAGGCCAGCCCCAGCTCCAGGGTGCTGAGCTTGCGGTGCCGTCCCAGGTGCGGCAGCCCGTCCAGCCGCTCCTCCAGCTGCTCCAGGTCCAGGAGCCACAGGCCCTCACCCTCGAACTCGTCCAGGGACCACCCCTGGACCCGGCCGCCCAGCCCCAGGCCGTGCAGCTGGGGCAGCGTCGGCAGGATGCCGTCGAGGGACACGTCCTCGGTGTTCCTGACGATGAGCAGTTCGACGGGGAGCCCGCGCAGCCCGCCCAGGTCGCGGAGCCCGCTCCGGTAGAAGGTCAGGGTGCGCACCGGGTGCCCGTGGAGGAAGCCGGTGTCCGGAAGGTCCGTCAGCATGACGCTCAGCTCCTTGAGCGGCACGCACCGCGCGTACTCCTCCAGCGCCGGCAGGCTGATGCCGGCGGCGTGGAGCTTCCCGGCGGGCGCGAACCGCCGCAGCAGCTCCAGCTGCCGGTCGGAACGGGCGCTGACGGATCCGGCCTGCGGGCTGACGGCCGCCAGCACCTCCCGGCAGTACGCCTCGGACTCGAAGTCCCGCCACTGCTCGGTGAGCCGGTAGCGGACGGAGAACGAGGGGTGGGCGGCGAAGCGGGCCAGGAACGGCACGGCCTGCTCGGCCCTCGTCGCCCCGGCCGCGATCACCTCCAGGCGGGCCTCCTCGTCGCTCAGCCCCTCCGGTCCGCGCAGCAGGTCCAGGATCAGCGGCCCCGCCCCGCCCAGCGCCCGCGCGGCCGCCTCGTCCTTCGGCGGGATCAGCCGCCCCGCCCGCTCCTCCACCTCCTCCCGCAGCGCCGGGTCCAGCTCGGCCGCGTACTGGAGGCAGACCAGCGCCAGCAGGTCGGCCCGCTTCGAGCCGCGGCCCAGCAGGGCCCGGATGATCTCCGCCCGGTCGCGGGGGCGGCCCTGGGCCACCGCCATCCGGATGACGTCCGTCCACTGGTCGTCGTCCGCGTGCCCGGCCAGCTCCCCGAACCCGCCCTCGTCCAGGGCCGCCCGCGCCCCCAGGAAGTCCTGGAAGGTGCGGTGCACGAACTCCACCGTGTCCTCCGTCGGGGTCCGCAGCAGCCCCGTCCGCTCCCGGAAGTGCGTGTAGACGGCGGCCGCGCTCCCCAGGGCGTCGCGGGCCTCCCGTACGGCTGGCAGGGCCTCCGCGATCAGGGCCTCGGCGCGGTCCCGGTCCATCTCGGTGCGCCCGTTGCGGATCAGCCAGGACGCCAGCCGCTGGAGCAGCTGGAGCTGCGGCTCCTCCCGCAGCTCCACCGCCTGCACCCGCCGCTCCCGGTCCCGCCGGGTCAGCAGCATGGTCAGGGCCGCCGCGTACAGGTCCATCCGCCCCAGCGGCAGGAAGCCCCGCCGGTCCCGGTGCAGGGCGCAGATCAGCCCGCACATGAGCGGATTGGTGGCCAGCAGCCCCAGGTCGGCCTTGGTGCGCACGGCCTCCTTCAGCTGGGCCTCGTACCCGGCGAGCGGACCGTCCTGTTCCGCGTCCCCGGTACGGGCGGCCGCGTGCCAGCGCCCGATGAAGGCGGAGACGTTCGCGGGGGCCATGGGGGAGAGGAGGAACTCGGTGAAGGACTCCCCGCCGAGCCAGGCCTCGCGGACCGCGCCGGGCCGGGAGGTGACCAGCCAGCGGTTGCCGGGGTAGGTGTCGGCGAGGTCGGCGAGCCACTCGCGGGCGGCGGGCCGGTCGGCGGCCGGGATCTCGTCGATCCCGTCGACGAGGAGGAGTCCGCGGCCCGCGTCGAGGACCCGGCGCTCCCAGCCCGTCGGCTGCTCCCCGGCCAGGGGGCAGCCGACCGCTTCGAGGAAGCGGCGGGGCGGCGGGAGCCGTTCGCCGTGCCGGGTGAGGGTGCGCAGCGGCAGCACGAAGGGGACCCGGTCGCGCAGGTGGTCGAGGCGTTCGTCGGCGCCGGGGCGGGCGGCGGAGACGGCCAGCCACTGGATGAGGGTGGTCTTCCCGGAGCCGGCCTCGCCGCGCAGCAGCACCCGGTCGTGGCGGGCGAGGGCGAGGTCGGCGGGGCAGGGGCCGAGGGTCCCGCCGCCGAGGGTGCGGGCGAAGGCGTCGGCGGGGGAGGGCGCGGCGGCCCCCGGGGTGTGGGGTACGGCCTCCAGGGTGAGGTAGGCGGCGTCCAGGGGCCATTTCGCGGAGCCGGGGACCAGGTCGATGCCGTAGATGGTGAGGCTGCCGTGGCGGCGGGCGAGGTAGGCGCCGTACCGCGTCTCGAAGGCGGTGTCGAGGGCGTCGTGGCGGGGGAGGCGGGCCAGCAGCTCGTCGGTCCGGGCGAGCTGCTCGGCCTGGCGCCGGGTCTGGTGGACGAGGGCGGAGGCCACGTAGGGGGAGCGCTGGGTGAAGGCGTTCAGCAGGTGCGCGCAGGCGGTGTCGAGGAGCCGGTCGTAGAGGTACTGGGCGTCCTGGGGGAGCCCGGTGTGGGGGGCCTCGGAGCGGAGCCGGGCGGCGAGCCGGGCGGGGCCGAGCTCCACGGCCTCGACATCGGTCAGGGGGAGGCGGGCGAGGGCCTGGAGGGCCCGGGTGAGGGCGGCGGTGACCGCGGCGGCCTCGGCGGCGGGGAGCGGGGTCTCGCCGGGGGCCTCCAGGGCCCGTTTGACCAGGGCGGCGGCGACCCTGTGCAGGGCGGCCTCGGTGGGGGTGCGCTTCTCCTTGGGGGACAGGTGGGCCGAGAGGCGGACGGGGCCGTCCGCCTCGGCCGGTCCCGCGCCCTCCGGGCGCAGGAGCCGCGCGACCAGGGGTCCTATCACGCTCGATGCGAGCCGTACGCCGATGCCGGTGTCCACGCGCCACGAGCGTAGCGCCGGTCACACGGCGCCGTTCGGGGATCGGGGAGGCCGGCCCCGGGCCGGTGACAAGCCGCACAAGACAAAACGGACCTACTACTCATTCTCGTAGATCAAAGACAGGGTCTCGGAGGGGTGAAGGGCCTGGAGGGGCCCCGTCTGTGAGCCCGATCTCCCGGACCGGTCTACGGGTTCCGGTAGTAATCGGGCGGTTTGGGAAGTCCGAGGGGGCCGGGTTACCAAAGATGAGCCGGTCCGGCAGGAGCGCCAGACGCTTCCGCGCCGGACCGATGCATGCCCCGTGCATGTCCCCCCGCCGCCTCGTGATTGGTCCCCGCATGTCGAAGAGCGTTCGCACCGGTATCCGCCGCCCGTCCACCCTCCGCACCCGCACCGCCGTCGTGGCCGCCGGGCTCGGGGCCGTGCTGACGCTCGGCGCCGGTCACGCCTTCGCCGCCGAGGCCGCCCTCGTCCCCGCCGACGCCTCCACCGCCCTGTCCGCCCCGGCCGACCTGCTGGCCGCCCAGGCCGCCGCGCAGGCCAAGGTCGCCGACCGCCTCGCCGCCGGCGCGAAGGCGAAGGCCGTGAACGCGAAGGCCGCCGCCAAGCCGGCCTGGGCCGACCCGGTCGACCGCTACGTGCTTTCCGCGACGTACGGCAAGGGCGGCAGCATGTGGGCCCACAAGCACTCCGGCCAGGACTTCGCCGTGCCGACCGGCACCCCGGTCAAGTCCGTCCGCACCGGCACCGTGGTCAAGGCCGGCCCCAACGGCGCCGGCGACGGCCCCGCGTACGGCAACGCCATCGTGATCCGCCACGACAACAACACGTACTCCCAGTACGCCCACCTGTCGAAGATCCAGGTCCGGATCGGCCAGAAGGTCGCCACCGACCAGCAGATCGCCCTGTCCGGCAACACCGGCAACTCCAGCGGCCCGCACCTGCACTTCGAGATCCGGACCACCCCGAACTACGGCTCCGCCGTCAACCCGGCGACGTTCCTGCGCGCCGCGGGCGTCCGCCTCTGACGCGCACGCCCCTACGCCCGGCCCCCGTGGGCCCCGGTGATCAGCTCGATGGCGACCTCGAGGACGGCTTCCTGCCGGTCCTCCGGGTCGCCTTCGACGTTCTGCATGAAGAACATCCCGGCGTGCATGGTGAACAGCGCACTCACGCACCGCACCCGGTCCTTCATCGCGAAGTCCGGCTCCTGGATCAGCTGGACCAGCCCCAGCGTCCGCTCCTTGAACCGCTCGCCGATGCTCAGCTCCCGCACCGTGGCCTGGTTCTCCTGCATGAAGCGGAACAGGTCCGAGGCCCCCAGCAGGGCCGCGTGGTACCGGCGCAGGATCTCCTTCCTGGTCTCCAGCGTGCGCGGCTGTTCCGACCCCCAGGCGATCAGCTCGTCGATCGGACGGGTCTTGTCCTCGAAGATGCTGATCAGGATCTCTTCCTTGGTCTTGAAGTGGTAGTACAGCGCCGCCTTCGTGACCTCCAGCCGCTCCGCGATCTCGCGCAGCGAGGTCTTCTCGTACCCCTGCTCCGCGAAGAGTTCCAGGGCCACGTCCTGGATGCGCTGGCGGGTGTTCCCCCGCCGCTGCGGGCTGCTGCTGGACATGTCGCTCCCGTTCGAAAGAACTTACTTGACGCCCGGCTAGCTACGCGTCTACCTTCCCCAGTGTAGTGAACTAGCCGGTCGGCAAGTAAGTGTCGGGGAAGTGGGAAGAGTGAGCGTCACCGAAGCGGAAGAGCGCGCGGGCGCAGGGGAGGACGAGGCGGCGGCAGCACGGCCGCGCAGCGTGCGCGTCGTGCTGATGGCGCTCATGATCGCCATGCTCCTCGCGATGCTCGACAACATGATCATAGGTACGGCGATGCCCACCATCGTCGGTGAGCTGGGCGGACTGGCCCACCTCTCCTGGGTGGTCACCGCCTACACCCTGGCCACGGCCGCCTCCACCCCCATCTGGGGCAAGCTCGGCGACATGTACGGCCGCAAGGGCGTCTTCCTCACCTCCATCGTCATCTTCCTGATCGGCTCCGTGCTCAGCGGCATGGCCCAGGACATGGGCCAGCTCATCGGCTTCCGCGCGGTCCAGGGCCTGGGCGCGGGCGGCCTCATGGTCGGCGTCATGGCGATCATCGGCGACCTGATCCCGCCCAGGGAGCGCGGCCGCTACCAGGGCATGATGGCCGGGGTCATGGCCCTCGCCATGATCGGCGGCCCGCTCGTCGGCGGCACGATCACCGACCACCTCGGCTGGCGCTGGTCCTTCTACATCAACCTCCCGCTGGGCGCCGTCGCCCTGGCGATGGTCACGGCCGTCCTGCACCTGCCCGAGCGGCCCCCGGCCGCCCGCAGCTCCATCGACTACCTCGGCGCGGCCCTGCTGACCACGGCCATCACCTCCACCGTGCTGGTCACCACCTGGGGCGGCACCGAGTACGCCTGGGGCTCGCCCGAGGTCCTCGGACTGACCGCGCTCGGCCTGGCCTCCCTGGTCGCCTTCCTCTTCGCGGAGCGCCGCGCCGCCGACCCGGTGCTGCCGCTGCACATCTTCCGCAGCCGCAACTTCACCCTGATGTCGGTGATCGGCTTCCTCTCCGGCTTCGCCATGTTCGGCGGCGTGCTCTACCTGCCGCTGTTCCAGCAGGCCGTCCAGGGCGCCTCCGCCACCAACTCCGGGCTGCTCCTGCTGCCGCTCCTGCTGTCGATGATGGCCGTGTCCCTGATCGCGGGCCGCGTCACCACCCACAGCGGCCGGTACAAGGTCTTCCCGATCGCCGGCGGGGCCCTGATGGTCGCGGGCATGTTCCTGCTCGCGCAGATGGACACCGGCACCAGCCGCCTGGTCTCCGGCCTCTACATGGCCGTGCTCGGCGCGGGCCTCGGCTTCCTTATGCAGATCACCATGCTCGTCGCGCAGAACAGCGTCGAGATGAAGGACATGGGCGTGGCCTCCTCGGCCGCCACCCTCTTCCGCACCCTCGGCGGCTCCTTCGGCGTGGCCCTGATGGGCTCGCTGTTCACCACCCGGGTGCAGGACGCCATGGCCGACCGGCTCGGCGAGGCCGGCGCCGGGGCCACGGCGGGCTCGGCGCAGCTCGACGCGGCCAGCCTGGCCAAACTGCCCGAAGCGGTCCGCGAGGCCTACCAGCACGCGGTGGCCGTCGGCACCTCCGCCGCCTTCCTCCTCGGCGCGGCCGTGGCCGTCCTCGGCTTCGCCGCCGCCTGGTTCGTCAAGGAGGTCCCGCTCAAGGGCGCGGGCCCGCAGGACACCCCGGAACCGGCGGTCCCGGCGGCCCACTGACCGGCACGGACCGGGCCGGGTACGGCGTACAGCCCGCGCGGCGGTACGCCGTACCCGGCCCTTCCTCGTACCCGGCTCTCCCACTGCCCGGCCCGCCCGCCCTGCCGTGCCCCCGCCGTGCCGTGCCCCCGCCCCCTCCGGGCAGCCGCCCTCCCCGCGCCCCGCCCTACTCGGGCAGCCGCACGATCGGGAAGCTCCCCGTGGCCGTCGGCGCGTGCTCCGGCAGCCACAGCACCGCCACCGCACCCGCCGAGCCCCCGGCCCGCTCGACCCCGCCGGGCGCGGCCACGTTCCGGAAGGTCAGCCGGGCGCCCAGCACCCGCGCCTGGCCGGCGGCGATGGTCAGCCCCAGCCCGTGCCCGACCCCCGCCCGGTCCGAGGAACCCGTACGGAAGCGGCTCGGGCCCTCCGCGAGCAGGGCCTCGGGGAAACCGGGCCCGTGGTCGCGGACCCGCACCACCCGGCCCTCGACGTCCACCTCCACCGGCGGCTTCCCGTACCGGGCCGCATTGGCGAGCAGGTTCCCGAGGATCCGCTCCAGCCGCCGCGGGTCCGTGGAGACGATCTCCGGGGCCACCAGCCGGATCCGGGCGTCAGGCATCAGCACCGCCACCCGCCGCGAGACGAACTCGCCCAGCGCGATGTCCTGGAGCTCCGCCCGCTCCGAGGCCCCGTCCAGCCGGGCCACCTCCAGCACGTCCTCGACCAGCCCGCGCATGGCCTGCGCCCGGTCCCGGACCAGCTCCGTCGGCCGGCCCGGGGGTAGCAGCTCCGCCGCGGTCAGCAGCCCGGTGACGGGGGTGCGCAGCTCGTGCGCGATGTCCGCGGTCACCCGCCGCTCGGCCTCCAGCCGCTGCTGGAGCGCAGCCGCCATGGCGTCCACGGCCCGCGCCAGGTCGTCCGTCTCGTCGCGCACGACCCCGCCGACCGCCTCCCGCACCCGCACCTCGGTATTGCCCTGCGCCACCTTGTTCGCCGCGGCCGCCGCCTTGCGCAGCCGCCGCGAGATCTGCCCGCCGATGAGCACGCCGAGCGCCGAACCGGCGAGCACCACGGCGATCGAGCCCGCGATCAGCGCCTGGTCCAGGTCCCTCATCATGCTCGCGTTGAGCGTGAAGCTGGAGTGCAGGGACAGCACCTGGCCGTTCGCCAGCGGTACGGCCGCCCACACCTCGGGCGCCGCGTTCTCGTGCTCCTGCACGAAGGACCCGCGCCGCCCCGACCGCGCCTTGTCCCGCAGCTCCGGCGGCAGGTCGGGATCGTTGAGCTTGGCCCCCATCGGGGGCTTCTTCGCGGCCTCCGCGTTGCGCGAGATGAACTGCACCCGCTCCATCTGCACTTCGCGGGCGCTCTCCAGCATCGAGACGCGGGCCGCGTTGTGCACCACGAGGCTGAGCGCGACGGCGATCAGCGCACCCACCGCGGCAATGGCAAAACTGATCTTCCAGCGGATTCCCGTCCTGAGGGTGACCCGCCTCATCCCTTGAGCTTGTATCCGAAACCGCGGACCGTCTCGATGCGGTCCTGTCCGATCTTGGTGCGCAGGCGCTGGACGTGGACGTCCACCACACGGGTGTCGCCGCCCCAGTCGTAGTCCCAGACCCGCTCCAGCAGCCGGTCCCGCGACAGCACCGTGCCCGGGGCCGAGGAGAACTCCAGCAGCAGCCGCATCTCGGTGGGCGTGAGCGCCACCGGCGCGCCCGACTTGCGGACCTCCATGCCCTCGGTGTCGACCTCCAGGTCGCCGAAGGCCAGCACCCCGCGCTCACCCGCCGGCCCGTCCTCCGCGGCCGCGCCCTGCGCACCCGCGTGCCCGAAGCGGCGCAGGACCGCCCGGATGCGGGCCACCAGCACCGAGCCGTCGAAGGGCTTGGTGACGTAGTCGTCGGCACCGGCCTCCAGGCCGAGGACCACGTCGATCGAGTCCGCACGGGCGGACAGCATGATCACGGGTACGGTCGACTCGTCCCGGATCCGGCGGCACAGGCTGACCCCGTCCATCCCGGGCACCATCACGTCCAGCAGGGCGATGTCGGGGCGGTTGGACCGGAAGGACTCCAGGCCGGACAGGCCGTCGGGCATCGCGGTGACCCGGAACCCGTCGCGCTCCAGCGCCAGGGTCGTGGCCTCGCGGATGACGTCGTCGTCCTCCACAAACAGCACGTGCGTCTCGGCCATCGGCCCGCCTCAGTTCTTCTCCGTGACGGCCGGGGCGGGCTGGCCCCCGCCGTCGACCGCGTTGCTGTAATCCGTGTGCACCCGGTCCTGCTCGTTGAACCGCTCGCCGTTCCAGCGGTAGGTGATCACGTCCTCGCCGGACGGGTACGCGAGCGCATCGCTCTTCGCGTACACCGGCTTGGTGAGCACGAGATCGCCCCGGTCGATCTCGGCGTAGACCGGAGGCTGTTCGTCCGCGAACACATTCTCGTACCTGTCACCGATCCTGCGGTACACGTACGAGCCCACCCCGACCGCGTCGGCGCAGGACAGGACGTTCACCACGACGTCCTCGACCGAGTTCCCGGTGACCTTCCCGTAGGTCACGTCCACCGGGTACTCCTTGCCCACGCAGGGCTTCAGGTAGCGCTTGACCTCGTCGCTGACCTTCGGGTCCGCCTTCACGAGCGTCGCCCCGTCGATCTTCTCGAAGGTCCGGGTGGGCGCGGACCCGGGCGTCGGAAGGCTCTTCACCGCCTGCTCCGTCCGGGCAGGACCCTCGTCCTTCAGCCCGGCGCCCCCCGAGGAGCAGGCGACCATGAACAGCACGGAGCCGGCGAGGACCAGGGTCCCCGCCGACATCACAGTGAGAGAGCCCCTCCCGAGGCGTCTGCCGTTCAGGCCGCGCACCGCTCCCGCCCCTCGTGGTGTACGTAGTGGTCGCCGCGCTCCAGGGCCCGCATGTCGAGGTTCCGGCTCTCCAGCTCCTGGCGGAGCCGGGCCAGTGCCCGGTGCAGCGTGCTCTTCACGGTACCTGCCGACATCCCGAGCGCCTCGGCCGTCTCCTCGGTGCTCATCTGCTCCCAGTGTCGCAGCACCACGACGCTGCGCTGCTTGGGAGCCAGCACCCGGAGGACGTCCATCAGGAGGGCGCGGTCGGCGCGCTGGTCGGTGCCGTCCTCGACGCTCGCGTCGGGCAGCTGCTCCGTGGGGACCTCTTCGAGCTTGCGGGCGCGCCACCACTCGGTCCGCGTGTTGATCATGACGCGGCGCAGGTAGGCGTCGGCGAGGGACTTGTCGGCGATCCCGTCCCAGCGGCCGTACGTGCGCACGAGCGCGGTCTGCAGGAGGTCCTGGGCGTCCACCGGGTCCGGAACCAGGCGCCGGGCACTGCGCAGCAGCGCATCCTGACGGGTGCGGACGTACTCTTCGAAGTCGAGCACCTCACCGTGCGCCATCGCAGACCGCCTCCGTTCCATTGCCGCGGCTGGACCGCCGCTCATGGATTCGAAGGTACGGAGGGGTTGTCACGGGGCTGTGCGGGCCAGACATCGGGGGCCGCACGGACATCCATAGGTTGTGTAACAGCGCCTGCGGGGCGGGCCGCGCGCAGCCCGCCCCGCAGCCCGCCCCTCAGGTCATCGGCAGCCGGTACATCCCGCCCGCGAGCGGCTCCACCAGCCCGTCGGACACCAGCCCGTCCAGAGCCCGGGCCCGCTGCACCGGCTCGTCCCACACGGTGTCCAGCACCGACTGCGGTACGGCGCCCACGGCCTCCCGCAGTACGGCCAGCAGCCGGCCCCGCACCTGGCGGTCCGTACCGGCGTACGTCTGGCCGCGCCGCGGCGGCCCGTCGTGCGCGGGCTTGCCCGCCAGCCGCCAGGCGCACCGCCCGGCCACCGGGCAGCGGGCGCAGTCCGGGTTCTTGGCGGTGCACACCAGGGCCCCGAGCTCCATGGACGCGGCCGCCCAGGCGGCGGCGGTCTCCTCGTCCTCGGGCAGCAGCGCGCGGGCCAGGCGGCGCTCGGCGGCGGTGGTGGCGTTCGGCGGGTACTCCGTACCCGTGGCCACGCGGGCGAAGACCCGGCGGACGTTGGTGTCGAGGACCGCGTGCCGCTGCCCGTAGGCGAAGGAGGCCACGGCCGCCGCCGTGTACTCGCCGATGCCGGGCAGGGCCAGCAGCTGGGCGTGCACGCGGGGCACGTCGCCGCCGTGGCGCTCCGTTATGGCGACGGCCGCCCCGTGCAGCCGCAGCGCGCGGCGCGGGTAGCCGAGCCGGCCCCAGGCGCGGACCGCTTCGCCGGGCGCCTCCGCCGCCAGGTCCGCCGGCCGGGGCCAGCGGGCCAGCCACTGCTCGTACACGGGCAGCACCCGGGCCACCGGGGTCTGCTGGAGCATGAACTCGCTGACCATGACCCCCCAGGGGCCGGCCTCGGGACGCCGCCAGGGCAGGTCCCGGGCGTGTTCCCCGAACCAGGCGACGACTGTCTCGTGCAGGACGCCGGGGTCGGCGGGGACACCCGGCCCGGCGGGAGCACCGGGCCCGGGTGCCTCAGCAGCAGGCCCGGCGGGAGCGGCGGGAAGGGCAGGGATGGCAGGGATGGCAGGAATCGCAGTCATGGCCCCTGCATCCTGGCACGTTTCAGACGGCCCGCGCGGGGCCCGGACCGGTGAACCAGACCGCTCCGGCCATCCCGCTGCCGCGCACCGAGCGGACGATCGTACGGGCCGGTCCGGCCAGCGCCACCATCACCAGCGCCACCACCGAGCCGCCCAGCAGCAGGCCCATCGCCACGTCGTGCGGGTAGTGCACGCCGAGGAACACCCGGGAGAAGGCCATCAGCAGCGCGAGCGGCACGGTCAGCAGCGCGAGCCGCGGGAGGACGAAGACCAGGGCGACGGCGGCGGCGCCCGCGATCGCCGAGTGGTTGCTCGGGAAGGACCAGTCGCCGTGCGGCGGGCACTCGGCTATGGAGGGCAGGGCCCCGGCCACCGCCCGGCACGGACGCTCCTCCTGGAGCACCGACTTGGCCCCTTCGGAGACGACGTAGGCGACGGCCGTGGCGAGGGGGGCGAGGAGGGCCAGGGCGACCGCCCCGTCGCCCAGCCGCCGGGCCCGCCACCACAGGACCACGAACAGGGCGCCGAAGAGCAGGATTCCGGCCTCGGTCCCCACTTCGACGAAACCGTGCACCCAGCCCGGTGTGGAGCGGGCGAACTCGGTGACGTCGAGATACAGGTCGGAGGTGTCCATCCGAGAGACAATACGTAAAACTGGGTAATGGTGTGATCAAAGTCTTGGCGAAATACCTTCGCTCGGCCGGGTGATCGGCTACGACGGCGGGACGGCACCTCCCGTCCCGGCAGGATGATGATCGCCAAAACACGCCCCCTGTACGGCGGGTGGCGCCGGATCGCCGCCCGATCTCTCGTACAGTTCGCTTCGTGGGATCTCTGCGCAATCCGGTCGGACCGCTCCCCTCCACCATCTACTGGCGCCGGAGGGCCGTCCTCGCGTCCGTCGTGGCGCTCCTCGCCCTGCTCGCCGTATGGGTCGTCACCTCCACCGGGGGCAGCGGCAGTACGGACGCCAAGGGCCCCGGCCAGGGCCCCGGCTCCACGGGCTCCATCGGCCCCGGCCCCAGCCCCTCCGGCTCCGCGATCACCCAATACCCGGGCGGACGCGACGAACCGGGCGGCAGCGGCTCCGGAGGCTCGTCCGGTACGGGCGGCTCCGGCGGCCAGGGCGGTACGGACTCCGGCACGGGCGCCGGTACCGACGCGGGCACCACGGCCGGCGCCGGCAAGAACGGCGAACCCGGCGGCGCCCCCGCGGGCGGACCCGACGGCGGCAGCCGCCTCCCCGCGGACTCCCCGGTCCCCAACTGCGCACCCGGCGTGGTCGCCTGGCGCATCGAGAGCGCCAAGAACGACTACGAGCTCACCGACCTGCCCCGGCTGTCCCTCGTCGCGGTCAACAACTCCGTCAGCACCTGCAAGATGGACCTCGGCCCGCGCAACGCCGTCGTCACCATCACCCGGGCCGGCGCCGACAAGCCGCTGTGGAACTCGTCCGACTGCCCGGCCGGATCCGGCACGCTCTTCTACCGCGTCCCCGCCAAGTCCTCGGTGACCCACACCCTCGAATGGAACCGCAAGGGCAGCGACGCCACCCGCTGCGCCGCCCCGCCCACCGGCGCGGCAGCCCCCGGCACGTACATCGTCGAGGCCAAGGCCCCCGGCATGAAGGACCTCACCCTGTCCTTCCGCCTCGAGAAGGACTGAACCCGCCGCAACCCGGACGGAGTTCCGGCGGGCCGCGTCCTGGAGGCTCCAGACGTACTAGACGTACCGCTCCAGGATCGAGGACTCGGCGAGCCGCGAAAGGCCCTCGCGCACGCTGCGGGCCCGCGCCTCGCCGACCCCGTCCACGGTCTGGAGGTCGTCCACGCTCGCCGCGAGCAGCTTCTGCAGACCGCCGAAGTGCTCCACGAGCCGCTCGATGATCGCCCCCGGCAGCCGCGGCACCTTCGCCAGCAGCCGGTACCCCCGCGGCGACACCGCCGAGTCGAGGGTCTCGGGGGAGCCCGTGTACCCCAGCGCCCGCGCCACGATGGGCAGTTCGAGCAGCTCCGCGTGCGTCAGCGAATCCAGCTCCGCCAGCGCCTCCTCGACCGTGCGCGAACGGCGCGCCGTCGGCTCCGGCACGTAGTCGCGGATCACCAGCTCCCGTTCCGCCTCGATGCCGACCGTCAGCTCGTCCAGCTGGAGCGAGAGCAGCCGGCCGTCCGTACCCAGCTCCACCACGTACTCGGCGATCTCGGTCGCGATCCGGCGGACCATCTCCAGCCGCTGCGCCACCGCCGTCACATCGCGGACCGTCACCAGGTCCTCGATCTCCAGCGCCGACAGCGTGCCCGCGACCTCGTCCAGGCGCAGCTTGTACCGCTCCAGCGTGGCCAGCGCCTGGTTCGCCCGGGACAGGATCGCCCCGGACTCCTCCAGGACCCGCCGCTCCCCGTCCACGTACAGCGCGATCAGGCGCATCGACTGCGAGACGGAGACCACCGGGAACCCGCACTGCTTGGAGACCCGGTCGGCGGTGCGGTGCCGCGTACCGGTCTCCTCGGTCGGGATCGACGCGTCCGGGACCAGCTGCACGCCGGCCCGCAGGATCTTCGTGATGTCCTTGTCGAGGATCAGCGCGCCGTCGAGCTTGCACAGCTCCCGCAGCCGCGTGGCAGTGAACTCCACGTCCAGGACGAAGCCGCCCGTGCACATGGACTCCACTGCCTTGTCCATGCCGAGGACGATCAGTCCACCGGTATTGCCGCGGACGATCCGCTCAAGCCCGTCGCGCAGGGGCTGACCAGGGGCTACGGCACTCAGCGAGGCGCGCATCAGCGCCTCGTGCTTGGAGCTCGCGCCGGACTTCCCGGATGCTGCTGCCCCGTCCTTGGCTGCCACTGCACTCCTCCGGTCGCGGGTTTCGCCGCCGGCACCGGGGGCACCAGGGCGTGCGTATGGGCGGGCGGACCAGCACAAAGTCTACCGGCGACCACCGCACCCCCGTGGGGAGTACCGCGGTCCGCCCCGCGCACACCCCCCCGCCGGCCCCGCTCCCCGCCCGATTCGTCCCCTCTCTTCTACTCCTCGGCGTCGGCCGCGGGCTTGCCGCGGGCCGGGCGGCGGGGCAGTACCCGCAGCGCATCCCCGATGTCCGCCACCTCGAGCACCTTCATGCCCGCCGGCACCTTCCCGGGATCGCCCGGGACCAGCGCGTGCGTGAAGCCCAGCCGGTGGGCCTCCGCCAGCCGCCGCTGCACGCCCGTCACCCGCCGCACCTCGCCCGCGAGGCCCACCTCGCCGATCGCGACCAGGTTCTTCGGCAGGGGGGTGTCGCTCGCCGCCGAGGCCAGCGCCAGTGCGACGGCGAGGTCGGCGGCCGGCTCGGACAGCTTCACCCCGCCGACCGTGGCGCTGTAGATGTCCCGCTTGCCCAGCGCGCTGATCCTGCCGCGCTGCTCCAGCACCGCCAGCATCATCGACACCCGGGAGGTCTCCAGGCCCGAGGTCGTCCGCCGGGGGGAGGGGATCTGCGAGTCCACCGTCAGCGCCTGCACCTCCGCCACCAGCGGCCGCCGGCCCTCCAGCGTCACCGTCAGACACGTACCCGGAACCGGCTCCGCCCGGCGGGTCAGGAACAGCCCGCTCGGATCCGCGAGACCCGTGATCCCCTCGTCGTGCAGCTCGAAGCAGCCCACCTCGTCCGTGGCCCCGTACCGGTTCTTCACCCCGCGGACCAGCCGGAGGCGGGCGTGCCGGTCGCCCTCGAAGTGCAGCACCACGTCCACCAGGTGCTCCAGGAGCCGCGGGCCCGCGATCGCCCCGTCCTTCGTCACGTGCCCCACCAGCAGCGTGGACATCCCCCGCTCCTTGGAGGCCCGGATCAGGGCCCCCGCCACCTCGCGCACCTGCGCCATGCCGCCCGGGGCGCCGTCGATCTCCGGGGAGGCCACCGTCTGCACCGAGTCCAGGACCAGCAGCGAGGGCTTCACCGCGTCGAGGTGGCCCAGGACCACCGACAGGTCCGTCTCCGCCGCCAGGTAGAGGTGGTCGCTGAGCGCGTTGATCCGGTCGGCCCGCAGCCGCACCTGGCTCGCGGACTCCTCGCCCGTCACGTACAGGGTGCGGTGCGCGTCGCTGGCCGCCTTGGCCGCCACGTCCAGCAGCAGGGTCGACTTGCCGACGCCCGGCTCACCCGCGAGCAGCACCACGGCCCCCGGCACCAGCCCCCCGCCGAGTACGCGGTCCAGCTCGTCCACCCCCGTGGACCGCGCGGTCGCCTGCCGGCCGTCCACCTGGGCGATCGGCACGGCGGCCGAGGAGACCCGGCCGGCGGCGGTGGTGCGCACGGCGACCACGCCCTGCTCCTCCACCGTCCCCCAGGCCTGGCACTCGGGACAGCGGCCGAGCCACTTGGCCGTGGTCCAGCCGCACTCGGAGCAGCGGTAGGACGGCCGGTCCTTGGCGGATGAACGGGATGTACGAGCAGCCATCCCGCCACGGTAACGGCCCCCACCGACAACACCCCTACCGCACCCGGGTCCCCGGGGCTCCGCCCCGGACCCCGCGCCTCAAACTCCCCCGGACTTCGTCCGGGGGGACCCCCTGGCGGGGCTGGATGTGGTCCTGCGCCGCGGGAAAGCCACCCGCCGTCCAGTGCACCGAAACCCGGCGGGTCCGAGCCCGGACGGTGCCCGACCTCTGGGCGTACCCAGGCCCGAACTGGTCCCGGCCCCGGGAGTACCCAGACCCGACCCCGGGTGCGGGGAGCAACTCCAGCCCGCGCGGCGTTTGAGCGCTCAGCGCGGAGCGGGCGGTACGGGGTCCGGGGCGGAGCCCCGGGAAACGGTGAAAGGGCGGGGTGGTGGAGACCCCGAAGGGCCGCCCCGGCCCAGGACCTCGCTCACCCCGAAGGGAACCGCCCCGCAGACGCCCTGGCCGGTTGCCGTCAACGACCCCTGTCCGGTTTTGTGCGATCTGTTCACCCGTAAGGATTAAAACTGCCAAAGGCTTCCGGGCCCCCGCCCACCCGGCCCCTACGGTCACCGAGTGACAAGCAGCAGCCAAGGGCACCCCGCGCCGACCCCCGGCGCACACCGGGCGCACGGGCATGCGCCCCGCGCGGCGGACCAGCCGCCCCCCTCCCGCCACGAGCCGCACCTGGACGGCCTGTTCACGTACTGCCTGTCCGTGCTGTGCGACCACGAGACCGCCACCGAAGCACTGGCCGACGTACTCGCCGTGGCGGAACGCCACTCCGGCCGCTGCCCCGAGGACACCGGCGGCCACCGGGCCTGGCTCTACGCCCTCGCCCGCTGGTCCTGCCTGCGCCGGCTCGCGGAACAGCGCCGCCCCCGCTCCACCACGGGCGCCCCGGGGGCGCATGCCGCCCGGCGTGCGCCGGAGCACACCCGGGAGCACACCCGCCGGCACGGCGGCGACCCGCTACCCGCACCCGTACCGGACCGCGACCACGGCCAGGACCACGACCACGCCCCCGCAATCCGCCAAGCCGAACTCGCCCGCCTCGCGTGGCCCGAAGCCGCCGGCACCACCCCCGAACAGCGCGAGGCCCTGGAACTGGCCGTCCGCCACCGCCTGGCCGTGGCCGAGCTCGCCCCCGTCCTCGGCCTCAGCCCCGCCGCCGCCCGCGAACTCCTCGCCGGCGCCGCCTGCGAGGTCGAGCGCACCCGCGCCGCCCTCGCCGTCGTGGAAACCGGCAGCTGCCCCCAGGTCTCCCGGCTCGCCGGCGACAGCCGCGTCCTGCTCTCCACCGCCCTGCGCGCCGAACTCGTCCGGCACGTGGACGACTGCCCCCGCTGCCGCCGCGTCGCCGAACGCGTCGGCGCCGGCGGCCCCTGGCCCGGCTCCGGCGGCCTCAGCACCACCGCGCTCCCGCTGGTCACCGCCCCCCGGTCCGCCGTCCACCTGGCCCGGCTCCGCATCCCCCGCGCCCGCAGCGCGGGCCCCCGCTTCGACCGCACCGGCTTCCCCACCGACCCCCGCGACCGCGCCGCGCGCCGCGACCGCATCCGGGCCCGCGCCGTCACCACCACCGTGGTCGCCACCGTCGTCGCCGCGCCCGTCCTGGCCCTCTGGGCCGCGTACCGCGGAGCCCCCGTCACCGGCGAGAGCAGTCCCGGCGGCACCCGGATCTCCGCCAGCGACAGCGACGAGCAGACCCGGGCGGCCGGCGGCCCGTACGAGGCCTACGAGAACGCGGGCAACGCCCGCATCCGCCCCGAGGCCCGGTTCACCACGGGCGGCACGGGACCCGACGTGTCCGTGGAGGTCGTCAGCCCCGGCGCCCCCGCCCAGCCCACCACCCCCGGCAGCCGCGGCCCCGGCCGGCTCACCGTCGACGCCCACTCCAGCGGCGCGACCACGGTCATCGTCCTCACCGCCTCCGGCGGCGCCCCGGTGGCCTGGCACCTGTGGTCGGACGCGGCCTGGCTCTGGGCGAGCCAGAGTTCGGGCGAACTGGCGCCCGGCGAAACGTTCAGCGTACGGATCACCGTCGACCGCAACACCGAACCGGCCGGCCCCTGGACCGCCCGCATCGGCGTCGACCCCGGCGGCGCAGTGATCTCCGTATCGGGCCGCGGAGCCACCCGCCCGAGCACCGGCCCCTCCACCCCCGCCCCGACCCCGACCCGCCCCCAGGAACCCGCCCCGACCCCCACACCCACCCCGACGCCGACCCCCACCCCCACGCCGACCCCCACGGAAACCACCGAGCCGACCCCCACACCGCCCGCCGAGACCCCCACGTCCGAGCCGACGGAGGGTGAAGGAACGGTTGCCCCGGGCGGCTGAGGCGGGTGATACCCAGTGCAACGCAGGGGGTGGGCCCGATCACGGGCCCACCCCCTGGCGCGTCACGACTCCCGGCCGGTCCTCAGCCCGCCGGATCCACCGCATCCGCCGGATCCGCCGGATGCGGAGCCATCGGCAGCAGCGAGGACAGCCGCTGCTCGCACAGCTCGACCAGCTTCCCGTACCCCTCCTTGCCCATCAGCTCCGTCAGCTCGGCCCGGTACGACACGTACACCGGATCGCCCGCCCCGTGCGCCGAGGTCGCCGACGTGCACCACCAGTGCAGGTCGTGCCCGCCCGGACCCCAGCCCCGCCGGTCGTACTCGCCGATCGACACCTGCAGCACCCGGGTGTCGTCCGGCCGGTCGATCCAGTCGTACGTACGCCGGATCGGCAGCTGCCAGCACACGTCCGGCTTCGTCTCCAGCGGCTCGCGGCCCTCCCGGAGCGCCAGGATGTGCAGGGAGCAGCCCGCACCGCCCGGGAAGCCGGGACGGTTCTGGAAGATGCACGAGCCCTCCCAGCGGCGGGTCTGCCGCTCCCCGTCCTCGTCCTTCTGCACCCAGCCCGTACTGCTGCCGACGTCGTGGAACTGCCACAGCTCCGGGGTCAGCCGCGCCACGTGCCCGGCCACGCGCTTCTCGTCGTCCTCGTCGGAGAAGTGGGCCCCCAGCGTGCAGCAGCCGTCGGCCGCCCGGCCCTCCCGGATGCCCTGGCAGCCGCTGCCGAAGATGCAGGTCCAGCGGGAGGTCAGCCAGGTCAGGTCGCAGCGGAAGACCTGCTCCCGGTCGGCCGGGTCCGGGAACTCCACCCACGCGCGGGCGAAGTCGATGCCCACCTCGTCGGCACGGACGGACTTGCCGCCGCCCTTGCCGGACTTGGCCGACTTCACAGACTTGGCGGGCTTGGCCGGCTTGGCGGACTCGGTGGGCCTGGCCGGTTTCGGCTCCTTGCCCTTCTTCGTATTTGGCACATCCCAAGCCTAAGCGGGGCTTACTCCATCCGTACCGCATCCGAACCGCCCGAGTGGCAGGCGTCGGCGCTCGGGCGCAGTAGCGTTTCGGTTATGAGACTCGGTGTCCTTGATGTGGGTTCGAACACGATCCATCTGCTGGTGGTGGACGCGCACCCCGGCGCGCGACCGCTGCCCGCGCACTCCCACAAGGTGGAATTGCGTCTCGCCGAGCTGCTCGACGAGAACGGCGCGATCGGGGCGGAGGGCCTGGAGCGCCTCACCGGCGTGATCGCGGGAGCCGTGCAGGCCGCCGAGGACAAGGGCTGCGAGGAGGTCCTGCCCTTCGCCACCTCCGCCGTCCGCGAGGCCACCAACGCCGACGAGGTCCTGGCCCGTGTCCGCGAGGAGACCGGCGTCGACCTCCAGGTCCTCAGCGGACCGGAGGAGGCGCGGCTCACCTTCCTCGCCGTACGCCGCTGGTTCGGCTGGTCCGCGGGCCGGCTCCTCGTACTCGACATCGGCGGCGGCTCCCTGGAGATCGCCCTCGGCATCGACGAGGAGCCCGACGCGGCCGTCTCCCTCCCGCTCGGCGCCGGCCGCCTCACCGCGGGCTGGCTGCCGGCCGACCCGCCGGAGGCCGCCGACGTCAAGGCGCTGCGCAGGCACGCGCGGGCGCAGATCGCCCGTACGGTCGGGGAGTTCGCCCGCTTCGGCGCCCCCGACCACGTCGTGGCCACCTCCAAGACCTTCAAGCAGCTCGCCCGCATCGCGGGCGCGGCCCGCTCCGCGGAGGGCCTGTACGTACAGCGCGGCCTCAACCGCAAGGCCCTCGAGGACTGGGTCCCGCGCCTGGCCGCCATGACCGCGGGCCAGCGCTCGGCCCTCCCGGGAGTCTCCGAGGGCCGCGCCCACCAGCTCCTCGCGGGCTCCCTGGTCGCAGAGGCCGCCATGGACCTCTTCCAGGTCGACGACCTGGAAATCTGCCCCTGGGCCCTCCGAGAAGGCCTCATCCTCCGCCGCTTGGACCACTTGCCGTAGGGGTGGGGGCGGGTGGGGTCTGGGTACGGGGTCGGGTGCGCGGGGGTCTGGGTACGGGCTCCAGTGCGCCGCCGTCTCCTCCCCCGCCCGTGCGCCCCGGCCGGCCGGTCTTTGCCCACCACCCCCAGGGTGGTCCGGGGTAAGGGTGCCGGGGCGATCCGGCCCGTATGTCGAACGTCAGCCGTCTCACGGCCGACCGCGCCTGCCAGCGGTCACTTCACAGCCTCGCCGGCGTTTGAGGCGAAGGGTCCGGGCCACCCCGAGCCCCCTTCCGACCCGGTCTATCCAGCCTCGCCAGGGGGTCCCCCCGGACGAAGTCTGGGGGAGTTTGAGGCGCGGGGTCGGGCCACGCCGAGTCCCTATGTGACCCCGGCCCTCCAGCCTCGCCGGCGCTTGAGGCGCGGGGGCCTGGCCACCCCGAGCCCCCTTCCGACCCGGTCTATCCAGCCTCGCCGGCGTTTGAGGCGCGGGGTCTGGGGCGGAGCCCCAGTTCGGGAAGGGGCGGGTAGGGGAACCTCGCTCCGCGCAGCGGCCCCCTACCCCCGGCCCACCTCTCTAGCCCCGGCCCGGGTAGGAGAGGCTCTCCGGTGTCTGCTCGCATGTCTGAGGGTGCGGCCGTCCCGCGGCACCCTGTCAAGGGCGCTGCGCGTCGCTGCGCGATGGCCCTGCGGGCCACCCTTGACAGGCCACCACGGGACGCCACGTCCCAGACTTGCCAGCAGCCACAGGAGAAAAAGCAGCAGGGGGACCAGGGACGCAGCCGGTCAGCATCGGCCAGGCGCACCCCGTTCCCCCGGGCCCCCGCCCTCCGGGCGGAAAGACCACAAGCCGCAGCGGATCGCTACACAGCCGCGGCCAGCCAAGCGGCCTCCGGGCCGTCTGCGGCCGGGCATAGGCCGCCAGCGGCCACTACGCGCTCCGCCCGGCCCGGCGGCAGCCGGACCGCCCCGGGCCGAGGCACGCGGCAGACCGTCACACGGCAAGGGCAGGCCGTCCTCCGGTGCCCCAGGACCCGGGAGGCGGGACTCAGCGCACGGCAGCCCGCCCGGCCCCGCCCCGCCGCGGAAGCGAAGGCCGCCTCCCGGGTTCTGCGATCCGCTGGACGGAACCCGGCGCACGGCAAGCCCCTCCAGCCGCCCGGCCGGGCCTGCGGCTCCGCCCCACCGTGCCCCGAGATCCGCTCAGCGAGCCGCAGCGCCCGTCAGGCCGCCGGTGGGCTGGGGCCAGCCCGCGCCCGCGGGCGCCCGGTCCGCCCGGCCGCCCGCCCGGCCAGCGCGGCCCCCGCCCCGCCCCGCGCCCCCTCCGCGGAGCCCGATACCTGCCAGCCGCCCCGTACCCTGTCTGCGTGGCAGAACGAGTCGTGCGTGTTCCCGGTGCGAAGGTCGCCCTCTCCACGGCCTCGGTCTACCCGGAGTCGACGGCGACGGCCTTCGAGATCGCCGCGCGCCTCGGTTACGACGGCGTCGAGGTCATGGTGTGGACGGACCCCGTCAGCCAGGACATCGAGGCCCTGCGCCGCCTGAGCGACTACCACCAGGTGCCGATCCTCGCGATCCACGCCCCCTGCCTGCTGATCACCCAGCGCGTCTGGTCCACCGACCCGTGGACCAAGCTGCGCCGCGCCCAGGCCGCCGCCGAGAAGCTCGGCGCCTCGACGGTGGTCGTGCACCCGCCGTTCCGCTGGCAGCGCCAGTACGCCCGGGACTTCGTCGAGGGCATCTGGCGGATGGCCGACGAGACGGACGTGCGGTTCGCCGTCGAGAACATGTACCCCTGGCGCTACCGCGACCGCGAGATGCTCGCGTACGCACCCGAGTGGGACGTCACCAAGGACGACTACCGGCACTTCACCGTCGACCTCTCCCACACCGCCACCGCCCGCAGCGACGCGACGGCGATGATCGACCGCATGGGCGACCGGCTCGCCCACGTCCACCTCGCCGACGGCAACGGCTCCGCCAAGGACGAGCACCTCGTCCCCGGCCGCGGCACCCAGCCCTGCGCGGAGGTCCTGGAGCGCCTCGCCCTCGGCGGTTTCGACGGGCACGTCGTCATCGAGGTCAACACCCGCCGTGCGATGTCCGGTGCCGAGCGCGAGGCCGACCTCGCCGAGGCCCTGGCCTTCACCCGCCTCCACCTCGCCACGGCCGTCAGCGACCCGCGGGTGCACCGGCCGTGACCCCCTCCGCCGAGTTCTCCGAAGACCCGTCCGCCGAGTCGGGCGCCGACCCGTCCGCCGACCCGTCCGCCGAGTCGGGCGCCGCCGCCCCGCCCGTGCGCCGCGGGCGCGGCCGGCCCTCGCGTGCCGAGGCGGCCGGGGAGGGGCCCGGCGGCACGCAGGAGCGGATCCGGCTCGCCGCCCGCGCCGAGTTCGCCGAGCGCGGGTACGACAAGACCTCCGTACGCGGCATCGCCAAGGCCGCCGGGGTCGATCCGGCGCTCGTGCACCACTACTTCGGGACCAAGGAAGAGGTCTTCGCGGCGGCGGTGGAGATGAGCATGGAACCCACCCTCGTCGTCCCCGCCCTGCTCGGCGAGGGCCCTGACGGCATCGGCGAACGCCTCGCCCGCTACTTCCTCCAGGTGTGGGAGAACCCGGCCACCCGCGCCCCCCTCCTCGCGGTGATCCGCTCCGCGCTCACCCACGAGGCCGCCGCGAAGGTGCTCCGCCGGCTGGTCCTGCGCCGGCTGCTGGAGCGGGTGGCGCAGGAGCTCGACGTACCCGACCCGACCTTCCGCGCCGAGCTCGCGGCCTCGCACATGGTCGGCATCGCGATCCTCCGGTACGTCGTCCAGGTCGAGCCCCTCGCCTCCGCCGACCCGGAGGAGATCGTGGCCGTGGTCGCCCCCACCCTGCAGCGCTACCTCACCGACCCGGGACCCTGAGCCCGTCCGCCCTCCCTTCCCTCCTGCCGGCCCCGCGCGCCCGTCCCGGCACCGGCCCGCCGCTGACCGAAGGATGATCCTCCCGTCCCGGCATCCGGACACCCAGTCCAGATCTTGGAGGGTGGGCGTAGGCTCGTAAGCGTCAGATCCGTGTCTCTTGGGGAGTGAAACCCGATGCCCGAGCTCCGGTCCCGCACCGTCACCCACGGCCGCAACATGGCGGGCGCGCGCGCCCTTATGCGCGCCTCGGGCGTAGCGAGCGAGGACATCGGCAAGCCGATCATCGCGGTCGCCAACTCCTTCACCGAGTTCGTCCCCGGCCACACCCACCTCGCGCCCGTCGGCCGCATCGTCTCCGACGCGATCCGCGAGGCCGGCGCCGTGCCCCGCGAGTTCAACACCATCGCCGTCGACGACGGCATCGCCATGGGCCACGCCGGGATGCTCTACTCGCTGCCCTCCCGCGACCTCATCGCGGACAGCGTCGAGTACATGGTCGAGGCCCACTGCGCCGACGCCCTGATCTGCATCTCCAACTGCGACAAGATCACCCCGGGCATGCTGATGGCCGCCATGCGCCTCAACATCCCGGTCGTCTTCGTCTCCGGCGGCCCCATGGAGGCCGGCCAGGCCACCCTCGTCGACGGTACGGTCCGCAAGCTCGACCTGATCGACGCGATGGTCGACGCCTCCAACGAGAACGTCTCCGACGAGGACGTCCTGCGCATCGAGGAGAACGCCTGTCCGACCTGCGGGTCCTGTTCCGGCATGTTCACCGCCAACTCGATGAACTGCCTCGCCGAGGCCATCGGCCTGGCCCTCCCCGGCAACGGCTCCGTCCTCGCCACCCACACCGCCCGCCGCGCCCTCTACGAGCAGGCCGGCCGTACGGTCGTCGAGATCACCAAGCGGTACTACGAGCAGGACGACGCCTCCGTCCTGCCCCGCAACATCGCCACCCGCGAGGCCTTCGAGAACGCCATGGCCCTCGACATCGCCATGGGCGGCTCGACCAACACGATCCTCCACCTGCTCGCCGCCGCCCAGGAAGCGGGCCTCGACTACGACCTCAAGGACATCGACGAGGTTTCGCGCCGCGTCCCCTGCCTGGCCAAGGTCGCCCCGAACGTCGCCCCCGGCGGTACGTACTACATGGAGGACGTGCACCGCGCCGGCGGCATCCCCGCCATCCTCGGAGAGCTCCACCGCGGCGGACTCCTCAACAAGGACGTCAACACCGTCCACTCCGACTCCCTGGACGAGTGGCTCGCCGCCTGGGACCCGCGCTCCGGCGCCACCACCGCCGAGGCCATGGAGCTGTGGCACGCCGCCCCCGGCTGCAAGCGCTCCGCCACCGCCTTCTCCCAGTCCGAGCGCTGGGACACCCTCGACCTCGACGCCGAGGGCGGCTGCATCCGCTCCGTCGAGCACGCGTACAGCAAGGACGGCGGCCTCGCGGTCCTCAAGGGCAACATCGCGCTCGACGGCTGCGTCGTGAAGACCGCCGGTGTCGACGAGTCCATCTGGACCTTCGAGGGCCCGGCCGTCGTCTGCGAGTCCCAGGACGAGGCCGTCGAGAAGATCCTCTCCAAGCAGGTCACGCACGGCGACGTGGTCGTGATCCGCTACGAGGGCCCCAAGGGCGGCCCGGGCATGCAGGAGATGCTGTACCCGACCTCCTTCCTCAAGGGCCGCGGCCTCGGCAAGACCTGCGCGCTGATCACGGACGGCCGCTTCTCCGGCGGCACCTCCGGCCTCTCCATCGGCCACGCCTCCCCGGAAGCCGCCTCCGGCGGCACCATCGCCCTGGTCGAGGACGGGGACCGGATCCGCATCGACATCCCCACCCGCTCCATCGAACTCCTCGTGTCCGAGGAGGAGCTGGCCGCCCGCCGCGAGGCCCTCGGCGGCGTCTACGCCCCGAAGACCCGGGTCCGCACCGTCTCCGCCGCCCTGCGCGCCTACGCCGCCATGGCCACCAGCGCCGACAAGGGCGCAGTCCGAGACGTCTCGAAGCTCGGCTGACCCCCGGGGCCACCACCCACGGGCGTGCGGGTGGGACTGCGGCAGGGGCCAAAACCCCCTGCCGCAGTCCCGCTGCCCCCATCCCCGGCAAAATCCAGCCCCGCCAGGGGGTCCCCCCCGGACGCAGTCTGGGGGAGTTTGAGGCGCGGGGGTGTGGGGGCGGAGCCCCCGCTTTCGGGAAGGGGCGGGTAGGGGAAAGCCCCGCGCAGCGGCCGACCCGGCTCGACCCGCCCGGCTCGACCCGCCCACCCCACGTCACCGCACCCCCGCTACCAGCCCCCCGCCCCCCGCCCGTCCACCGCGAACACCGACCCGTCCGGCGCACTCGCGTACACCCGACCACCCCCCACCGCCACCGGCGCCGGAACCATCGCCGCGAACGTGTGCCGCCCGCCGTCCATCCGCGGCCGCGTCTGCCCCACCAGCACACCCTCCCGCGCATCCACCGCGAGCAGCCGCCCGTCGGCCGCGGTCAGGTACACCATCCCGTCGGCCACCACCGGCCGCGAGGCCCGCGCCACCGACGTGTCCAGCCGCCACAGCTCGACCCCGCCACGAGACCCCCCGGCACCCGCCCCGGCCCCGACTCCCGCCCCATCCGTCCGTACGGCAGTCAGCGCCCCGCCCACGGCGAAGAAGTACACGGTCCCGTCCGCCCCCACGGCCGCCTGCGCCTGGTCCAGCCCGAGCGGCAGCCCGACCCGCACCACGGGCCCCGCCCCGCCGGCGCCCCCCGCAGGCCCGATACCGACCCGCACCACAGCGACCGTCACCCCCCGCAGATCGCTCTCCTGCAGCAGCAGCGCCCCGCCCGCGACCCCCACGGGCGACAGCACCCCCGCCACCCGCCGGCTCCACAGCACCCCGCCGTCACCCGCGTCCACCCCCCGCACCAGGCTCGACGCACCGTCCGCGGCAGGCGTCACCGCCAGCACCACCCCCCGGCCCGGGCCCCCCGCACCGCCCCCCGGCCCCGCAACCCACTCCGAGCCCACCCCGCCGACCCGCTTCGACCACCGCTCGTCCCCCGTAGCCGAGTCGAGGGCCGTGACCCGCCCGTCCGCAGCGAGCAGCAGTACGGTCGACCGCCCCGCCCCCGCGTGCACCAGGCCCGAGTACCCCGAGAAGGCCGTGGACCACCGCACCGCCCCCGTCTCCGGGTCCAGCGCGTCCAACCGCGCACCGTCCGCGCTGACGGCGTGCACCAGCCCGCCCGCCAGCACCGGCGCCCGGTTCTCCTCGGCCCGGTCGCGCCCGCCGCCCGCCCCGGCCCGCACCGTCCAACGCCGCTCGCCGTCACCGCCGTCCAGCCGCGCCGCCGCGATTCCCGGCGCGTTGCAGTACACGGCCCCGGCCGCCCCCGCCCCGCCCCCCGCCGAGCACACCGGCGTACGAATCTCCCGGCCCGCATCCACCAACCGCACCGCCCAGGGCCGGAACACCTCCGGCACGGCCCCGCCCTGCGCGGACTGCTGCCCCACGGACCCCACAGCCCCCGCCGGAGCGGCCCCGGCCGGCCACAGCGCATACGTCCCCGCCCCCGCAGCCGCGATCACCACCGCACCCAGCCCGAGCCCGAGCCGCAGCCCCAGCCGCCGCCCAGAACCCGCCTTCCGCCCCCGGCCCCGAGACCCCCGCCCCAGCTCGACCCGCACCCGCCGGTGAGTCAGCTCCCCACCCGCGCCCGAACCCCCCTCAGCCGCCCCGCCCTCAACACCCTCAACACCCTCGACCGCCCGCCGCGGCCCCGGAATGAACGCCCGCGTGTCCTCCGCCGTCGGATACGCCGCCGACCGCAGCGCCGCGATCAGCTCGTCCGTACTCGGCCGGTCCCCCGGATCCTTCTCCAGGCACCGTGCGATCAGCGGCGCGAGCTCCGCCGGCAGCCCCGACAGGTCCGGCTCGTGGTGCACCACCTGGTACGCCACCAGGTACGGACTGTCCGAGTCGAACGGCCCGCGCCCCGTGGCCGCGAACACCAGCACGGCCCCCATCGCGAACACGTCCGCCGCCGGCCCGACCTCCCGCGGCCGCTGGAACTGCTCGGGCGCCATGAAGGGCGGGGTCCCGATGAGCTTCCCCGTCTCCGTCCGCAGATCACTGTCGTACGGGCGCGAGATCCCGAAGTCGATGACCTTCGGGCCGTCGGCGGCCATCAGCACGTTGCTGGGCTTCAGGTCCCGGTGCACCACCCCGGCCCGGTGGATATCGCGCAGCGCCTCCGCCAGCCCGGCGCCCAGCCGGCTCAGCTCCGCCGCGTCCAACGGCTTCCGCTTGGCCCGCTCGGCCAGGGTGGGGCCCTCCACGTAGAGGGTGGCCATCCAGGGCCGCCCGGCCTCCGGATCGGCGTCGGCCACGGCCGCCGTGAAGGCGCCGGACACCCGCCGCGCCGCCGCGACCTCCTGCCGGAAACGTGCCCTGAACTCGGGATCCGCCGCGAACTCGGCGTGTACGACCTTCACTGCGAGCCGCATGCCGGAGGCGGAGGTGGCCAGGTGCACCACACCCATCCCACCGGAGCCGAGGACGGATTCCAGCCGGTACTGCCCGGCGTATTCCGCCGCTGTCGACTGCGATTCCGTATGCGAAGGCCGTGCTCTGTCTGCTGGGCGCGGCATGCCCACCCCCCGTGTGCTTGGTACGCCGGCGCGCCCATGGAGCCTAGTCGAGCCTTGCTAACCTGCGCGAGTGACGCACGGTGAAGCATTGGGGGAGGGGCTCCACATGGCAGCAGACCCGAGAACGACCGCAACACCCGCACCGGACCCGGCGGCCGAAAACGCCCCGGCCGCTACGGCGACCGCCGCCGCCACCGCGGCCGACGCGATAGCGACCCGCTACCCCGTGGCCCCCGGCTACCGGGTCAACGTCCGCAGCGGCCCCGGCACCGGCTACGGCATCGTCAAGGTGCTCCCGTACGGAGCCTCGGTGCCGATCAACTGCCAGTGCCCCGGCACGACGGTCACCGGCCCCTACGGCACCACCAACATCTGGGACAACATCGCCAACGGCCAGTACATCTCCGACTCCTACGTCAAGACCGGCGCCGACGGCTACATCGCCCCCCGCTGCTCCTGAGCCGGGGCGCCCCCGCGAGGGATAATCGCTGATGTGACCGAGGAAACCCCACCCCAGAAGCCCCACCGGCCCCAGCCCACGGGTACGCCCCCGGGCCCCCAGCCCGAGGAGATCCGTTTCTTCGGCACCACCTGGCTGCACCACGACGGCGGCTACGTCTGGCGGCGCGTCGGCGTGGCCATCGGCTCGCTGACCGCCGCCGTGGCGGGCGCCTTCGTGCTGCAGTTCGCGTACGAGGGCCTGGAGATCGGCAACGTCGGCCCGTTCGTGAGCTTCACCGTCGTCATCATGTTCACGATCTGCAGCGCCATCGCCTTCTCCAAGACCTGGGAGTCCTTCGGCCGCCGCCGCCCGGCCTCCTCGGACGAGGCCTCCCTCAAGGGCCTGAAGGCCATCGGCTTCATCGGCTCGCTGATCGCGTACTTC
This sequence comes from Streptomyces sp. NPDC038213, assembly GCF_055600495.1. Classification (NCBI taxonomy): domain Bacteria; kingdom Bacillati; phylum Actinomycetota; class Actinomycetes; order Kitasatosporales; family Streptomycetaceae; genus Streptomyces; species Streptomyces sp. NPDC038213. Next base: position 6,698 of record NZ_JBVJYM010000011.1, on the reverse strand, counting down.
CTGCGCTCCCTGTACGAGGCCCCCGGCGAGAAGCTCCACCGCAAGGAGTACGAGGAGTCCGCGGCCCAGTACGAACGCCGCCGCAGCACCCGAACCGGCAACCCGGCCACCCGCCGCCCCAAACGCAAAAAATAACCCCACCCCACCCACCGACACACAAACCCCCACCACTCCGGGTGCCCCCCACACCGCCCCGCGGCGCAGCCCGAGGCACAAACCCCAACCGCTCCGGGGTCTCCTCCTCCAGCCGTCCACCCCCGCCGACCCGTCTTCGCCACCGCCCCGCGGCGCAGGCCGGGGTACGGCGCCCAGTTCCGGGCCGGGGTCTCCACCCCCAACCGTCCACCCCCGCCGACCCGCCTTTGCCCACCGCCCCCCGGAGCGGGGCCCGGGTACGGCGTCCAGCCCGTGCGGGGTTGGGTGGGCGGCCGGTGTCGCGGCGAGGGGTCGGAGCCCCCTGGGTCCCGATCCGACCCCTCTACCCAGCCCCGTCGGGGGGCTGGCCGCCCGGACGAAGTCCGGGAGGAGTGTGAGGCACGGGGTCGGGGGCCACCCGGAGCCCTTTCCCGCCCCCGGCTGTCCAGCCTCGCCAGAGGCTGCCCCCCAGACCCCGTCTATCCAGCCTCGCCAGGGGGTCCCCCGGACGAAGTCTGGGGGAGTTTGAGGCGCGGGGTCTGGGGCGGAGCCCCAGTTTCGGGAAGGGGCGGGTAGGGGAACCGGCTCCGCGCAGCGGCCCCCTACCCCCGGCCCACCTCGCTAGGCCCCGGCCCGGGTCGGGATGGCTCTCCGGTGTCTGCTCGCATGTCTGACTGTGCGGCCGTCCCGCGGCGCCCTGTCAAGGGCGCTCCCTGCGGTCGCGTCGCTGCGCGACTCCGCTTTGCTCCGCCCTTGACAGGGCACCACGGGACGTCAAGTCCCAGACTTGCCAGCAGCCACAGGAGAAAAAGCAGCAGGGGGACCAGGACCCCGGCCGGTCCGAATCGCCAGGCGAGCCAGAGCCCGCCGGACCCCCGCCCTCCGGGCGGAAAGACAACCGACACAAGCCGCGACGGATCGCTACACAGCCGCGGCCGACTCAGCGGCCTCCGGACCGGCCGGGGCCGGGCATAGACCGCCAACGACCACTACGCGCTCCGCCCGGCCAAGCGGCCTGCCGCCCGCCAGGGGCTGGGGGCGCGGCAGTTCGCTACGCGCTCTGGCCGTGCCGGCGGCAGCCGGGCCGTCCCGTGTCCCACGACCCGCCAGGCGGCACTCGGGGCACGGCAGCCCGCCCACCTCCGCACCGCCGCAGACCCCAAGGCCGCCTCCCGGACTCTGCGATCCGCTGGACGGTACTCGCAGCACGGCAGGCCAGCCTCTGCCGCGCAGCGGCAGGGCCGCAGGCCGCCCCCGGGCTCGGTGATCCGCCGGGCGCGACGTGGAGAACGGCCGGTCGGCCGCCGCCGCGCAGTGGCAGGGCCGCAGGCCGTTGCCGTGCCCTGCGAGCCGCTGGGCGGCACTCGGAGCACGTCAGGCGGGCTGCCGCCGCGGAGAGGCGGGGCAGAACGCGGGGCCGGAGCCGCCCCCGTGCTCTGCGATCCACTGGGCGGGACGCAGAGCACGGCAAGCCCACCGCTGCCGCGAGGCGGCAGGGCCGGGTGTCGCCTTCCGTGTCCTGAGGACCGCCAGGCGGACCGCTGGGCACGCGAGACGGCCTCGGCCCCGGCAGCAGCCGCGCCCAGGACGTGAGGTGCTCACGCGGCTCGCCGGATGGTCCGCAGGCCGGGGAGCAGCCCCCGCCGCGCGGCGATCAGCCGCGCCCCCAGCCCCGGGCGGCCCGGCTGCCGCCGAGACCACCGCGCGTAGCGAGTTCCCGCGTGCCCCAGCCCCTGGCGGGCGGCAGGCCGCCGGGCCGGGTGGAGCGCGTAGTGGTCGTTGGCGGTCTATGCCCGGCCCCGGCCGGTCCGGAGGCCGCTGAGACGGCCGCGGCTGTAGCGATCCGTCGCGGCCTGTGGTCTTTCCGCCCGGAGGGCGGGGGTGCAGGGGGACGGGATTGGCTTGGCCGACGCTGACCGGCGGCGGCTCGGGTCCCCCTGGGCGTTTCCTTTCGGGGGGCGTCCCGACAGGCAGTCATGCCGTCCGGGGCGGGGTGGTCTGTCCAGGGTGGAGCGGAGCGGAATCGCGCAGCGACGCGACCGCAGGGAGCGCCCTTGACAGGGCGCCCCGGCCCGGAAACACCGTCACGCATGGCGGGATGCCCCCAACCGGCCACCTCCACAACACCGCTGGCAGTAAGAGCTCAGGTCGCCCCGACCCCAACACCGTTGAGGGCAGGGACTCCGCCCGCCCCCGACTACCCACGCCACCCCGCCAGCCGCAACGGGCCAGCCCCGGTCGGGCACCCACCCCACCCCGCAACTTCTCCCGTCCCACTCCGCCGCGTCCATTGACGGCTCGCGGACCCAGGAGGATTATTCATCACGTGATGAATAACTTGAACGGCCCACCTGCCTCCGCCACCCCCACCACCCCCGCCATCCGTGCCGAGTCGCTCACCGTCGTCCGCGGCGCACGCGGCCGCAGCGCGGGTCGTACCGTCCTCAAAGCGATCGGCTTCGAGGTCCCCCGCGGCCGCATCACCGGGCTCCTCGGACCCTCCGGTTGCGGCAAGACCACCCTCATGCGGGCCATCGTCGGTACCCAGGACCAGGTGACCGGGACCCTCGACGTGCTCGGGCAGCCGGCCGGTTCCCCCGGACTCCGCTCCCGGATCGGGTACGTCACCCAGGCCCCCTCCGTGTACGACGACCTGACCGTCCGCCAGAACCTCGCCTACTTCGCCGCCGTCCTCGACCCCGGCCGCTCCGCGGCCGACCGTCGCCGCGAAGCCGTCGAGCAGGCGATCCGGGACGTGGACCTCGCCGGGCACGCCGAAGCCCTCGCGCGGAACCTCTCCGGCGGCCAGCGCAACCGGGTCTCCCTCGCCGTCGCCCTCCTCGGCACCCCCGAGCTGCTGGTGCTCGACGAGCCCACCGTCGGGCTCGACCCCGTACTCCGCCGCGACCTGTGGAACCTCTTCCACCACATCGCCGACACCCGCGGCACGACCGTCCTCGTCTCCTCCCACGTGATGGACGAGGCAGAGCGCTGCCACGGCCTGATCCTCCTGCGCGAAGGCCGCGTCCTCGCCGAGGACACCCCCGACGCCCTGCGCACCCGCACCGAGTCCGCCACCGTCGAAGAGGCCTTCCTCCGCCTGGTCGAGGAAGACGAGAGCCCCGACCTCGCAGCCCACGCCCCCACCCCCACCACAGCCCCCACCCCCGCCGGAGACCTCCGATGAGCGCAGCCCGCACCCTCGCCACCGCCGCCCGCGTCCTGCGCCAGCTCCGCCACGACCCCCGCTCGATCGCGCTGATGCTCCTCGTACCGGTCCTGATGCTCGTCCTGCTCCGCTACGTCTTCGACGGCAGCCCGCAGACCTTCAACAGCATCGGCGCCTCGCTCCTCGGCATCTTCCCGCTGATCACGATGTTCCTGATCACCTCCATCGCGACCCTCCGCGAGCGCACCTCCGGCACCCTCGAACGCCTCCTCGCCATGCCCCTCGGCAAGGGCGACCTGATCGGCGGCTACGCCCTGGCCTTCGGCGCGCTCGCCGTCCTCCAGTCCCTCCTCGCCACCGGCACGGCCCTCTGGATCCTCGGACTCGACGTGGTCGGCTCCCCCTGGCTCCTGCTCCTCGTGGCCCTCCTCGACGCCCTCCTCGGCACCGCCCTCGGCCTCTTCGTCTCGGCGTTCGCCTCCTCCGAGTTCCAGGCCGTCCAGTTCATGCCGGCGGTGATCTTCCCGCAGCTGCTCCTCTGCGGCCTGTTCGCGCCCCGCGACACCATGCAGCCCGTACTGGAAGCCATCTCGAACGTCCTCCCCATGTCCTACGCCGTCGACGGCATGACCGAGGTCCTCACCCACCCCGACCTCACGGCCGCCTTCGCCCGCGACGCCCTCGTCGTGGCCGGCTGCGCCCTCCTCGTCCTCTGCCTGGGCGCAGCAACCCTCCGCCGCCGCACCCCCTGACCGAACGGCACCACCCCCACCCGACCACAGACCCACCCCACCCCACCCCACCCCCGCCCGCCCCTCGGACACCCCCCGCCCCCACCCCCGCCCGAATGCAAGGATGTGGACGTACAGCCCACAAGATCGGCAAGATCAGCAGCCTGCTCGGCGAGGTGACCCCGTATGACCCAGACAGTCGCAGTCCTCGGCACCGGCAAGATCGGCGAGGCCCTCCTCAGCGGAATGATCCGCGGCGGCTGGCCCGCGTCGAAGCTCCTGGTCACCGCGCGCCGCTCCGAACGCGCCGAGGAGCTCCGCACCCGCTACGGCGTAGAAGCCGTCAGCAACGCCGAGGCCGCCAAGCAGGCGGACATCCTCATCCTCACGGTCAAGCCCCAGGACATGGGCAAGCTCCTCGACGAGCTCGCCCCCCACGTCCCCGCCGACCGGCTCGTCATCAGCGGTGCCGCCGGCGTCCCGACCTCCTTCTTCGAGGAGCGCCTCGCCCCCGGCACCCCCGTCGTCCGCGTCATGACGAACACCCCCGCCCTCGTCGACGAGGCCATGTCCGTCATCTCCGCCGGCAGCCACGCCACCGCCGAGCACCTCGCCCACGCCGAGGAGATCTTCGGCGGCGTCGGCAAGACCCTCCGCGTCCCCGAGTCCCAGCAGGACGCCGCCACCGCCCTCTCCGGCTCCGGCCCCGCCTACTTCTACTTCCTCGTCGAGGCCATGACCGACGCCGGCATCCTCCTCGGCCTGCCCCGCGCCCAGGCCCACGACCTCATCGTCCAGGCCGCCATCGGCGCCGCCGTCATGCTCCGCGACAGCGGCGAGCACCCGGTCAAGCTCCGCGAGGCCGTCACCTCCCCGGCCGGTACGACGATCAACGCCATCGTCGAGCTGGAGCGCCACGGCGTACGCGCGGCCCTCATCGCCGCCCTCGAAGCCGCCCGCGACCGCAGCCGCGAACTGGCCTCCGGCACCAACTGACGAATCGGAAGGGGTGGGGGCGGGGAAGGGCCCCCACCACCCCACCCCACCGTCCGCTTCAACCCGCCGCCGGCAGCAGCCCCATCGCCGCATAGGCCGCGTCCACGACCGGCTTCGCCATCGCCCGGGCCCGCGCCGCGCCCTCGCGCAGCACCGCGTCCACCCGCCCGGGTTCCGCGCACAGCTGCGTGTGCCGCTCCTGCACCGGCCTCAGCAGCTCGACCACCGCATCCGCCGTGTCCCTCTTCAGGTCCCCGTACGAGGAGTAGGAGTCCGCGAGCTTCCCGGGCTCCCCGCCGGTGCAGGCGGCGAGGATGTCGAGCAGGTTCGCGACCCCGGGCTTGGCCTCCCGGTCGTACGCGACCTCGTTGCCGCTGTCGGTCACCGCGCGCATGATCTTCTTCCGTACGACGCCCGGATCGTCCAGCAGGTAGACGACCCCCGCGGACACCTCATGGGACTTCCCCATCTTCGAACCGGGGTCCTGGAGGTCCATCACCCGCGCCGCGACCCTGGGGTGGGTGGCCCGCGGCACGGTGAAGGTCTGCCCGTACCGCTGGTTGAAGCGGACCGCGATGTCCCGCGTCAGCTCCACGTGCTGCCGCTGGTCCTCCCCGACCGGCACCTCGTGCGTCCCGTAGGCCAGGATGTCCGCCGCCATCAGCACGGGGTACGTGAGCAGCGACAGCCGTACGCCCTCTCCGGCGGCCTGCGCCCGCGCACCCTTCTCCTTGTACTGGATCATCCGCCGCAGCTCCCCGTCCGTGGCCGTGCACTCCAGCAGGTAGGAGAGCCGGGCGTGCTCGTCCACGTGGCTCTGGACGAAGAGGGTGCAGTGCTCGGGGTCCAGCCCGGCTGCCAGCAGCAGTGTCGCCGCCTGCCGGCTGAGCCGGCGCACGCGGGCGGGATCGTGCTCGACCGTGAGGGCGTGCAGGTCGACCACGCAGAAGACCGCCTCCTCCTGGTACTGGTCCACCTCGACCCACTGCCGTACGGCCCCGAGGTAGTTGCCCAGGGTCAGGTGTCCGGTCGGCTTGACCCCGCTGAAGATCCGCTTCATGTCCTGCTCTCTCCCTTGGTCGTGTTGCCGCCGCCTGGTGGGCGGACCGGCCTCCCGGGAGGGAGAAACAGAAACGGCCGCCGGGGCGGCGGCCGTGAGCGCATGCGCGCGTTCGTCTGGGTCGGCCGCCGTCAGGCGGCCCACCAGCGAAGGCTGAGCGCGTGCGTAGTCATGGCTCCACGGTAGACCCTGGGAGTGAGCCAGGCCAGGAGGTTGACACGACCCGCCCGGATCCGTAGTGTTCTCCGAGTTGTCCGACGTGAGCGCCGACTCTGGTCGGTCCCCGGACAGCCATTCCGCAACAACCATTCGAACGAACGACGCACTTTGTCGTCTCGTTTTCATGCGTATTTGCGAATGAGGAATCCGTGCCCGAGAGGCACAGCCGCCGATTAGGTCGGAGGCGGGGAATCCGCTAATGTCTCACTCGTCGGAACGGCCCAACGGGTCGAGAAGACAAGCCCGCTGACTGGGAGTCAGGCCCGAAAGGATCTGATAGAGTCGGAAACGCCGGAAGGGAAAAGCGCGAAAGCGGCTTGGACCGGAAAGCGCCGAGGAAATCGGGTCCGAAAAGATCTGATAGAGTCGGAAACGCAGGAACGAAGGA